>NZ_JAAHIE010000499.1:0-5205 GCF_010671945.1 Moorena sp. SIO4E2 | reverse complement strand
CAAGCTGAAAAGCCTCTGCTAGAAACTTAAATCATCAAAAATCTTGAAAAAGTAAGCCCGATGATTTGATGCTCCTAGGTCGCCGCTACGCGAACGGAGGGTGTAGAGGCTGTTTGGTTCAGCCTTTAAGGGTTTTATACTCTTAATAATCCCAGCGACCTAGGAGCCGCTACGGGAACGCTATAATCTTCGGGCTTTGCCCGACGCGGGGCGCGTTCGATTTAGCGATGGGAGTATCAAACACCGCAAGTAAAAGTTAACTGCATACACTGCCAGAGTATTTAAATAAATACCAGATAGGGGTTGACCTTTGGATGGGCGGCAAATTTTACGCGATCGCAAAATTTGCTTAACCAGTTTTCCTAAAGCTTGCTGCCGCTCTTGAGTATCTCGTGGGTACCTTTGCACTTGGCATACCAGCTGCCTAATTTGCTCTTTCATGGCTATCAATTAGAAAGACTGACCTGCTTACTTATCTGGCTGAGCTGAAATTTTTATGGGTTAATTTACAAAACTTTATTTTTTTCTAGAATCGTAGGGTGGGTAGTGCCCACCAGACATCAATCGTTTGAGTTAATTATTATCCCCAGATCCCAAGTGATTCATTGTAGGGTGAGCAGTGCCGAATTAAGAATTTAGAATTTAGAATTTAGAATTTAGAATTTAGAATTTAGAATTTAGAATTTAGAATTTAGAATTTAGAATTTAGAATTTAGAATTTAGAATTTAGAATTTAGAATTTAGAATTTAGAATTTGTAATTCTGCATTCTCCATTCTGCATTCTCCATTCTGCATTCTCCATTCTGCATTCTCCATGCTCCATGCTCCATGCTCCATGCTCCATTCTCCATTCTGCATTCTCCATTCTGACAGACAACCTTCAACAGACAACCTCTCGACTATCAGTTGATTTTCTCGGTAAATCCTGAAGGTATCCTGGAAAATCTGCCATCGGCTGCAACTTCCTTAACGGTAACTCATTAGTTGCGACATTTTCCACAAATCCCAGCAGTTTCGCTTCTGTCAAGGAGTGATTCAGTAGCACCGCTATATAAGCAATTCTATCTTGCCAAACTTCTTCTGGGACGTAAACGAACTCAGCATCTGGTGAGACTGGTTTACATTCGAGCTTGCCGTAATTTTTAACCACTAAATCAGCCACATCTAGGAATGTCTGCATGATCTCTTTCTGGCTATCACTAGACTCTAAGTCAGTTTCAAATCCTAGACCCTGTAAGTACTCATTGACTGCATACACCACCAAGGTATTGAGATAAACCTGTTCGGCTTTTTCCAGATTAGATTGCTGTTGGCAACGCTTTTCTGCTAGCTGATGGGCTGCTTCTGGTAGTGTGACCATAATTTGACAGACTAGTGTGACTGAGCAATCCCTCTAGTTTAGCTTTACCAATAAATTATCAACTATAATAGGTATCATCCTATAGGTAGAGGAATAATTCCCTTTAACCCCTACAGGTGATCTAAGTTTATGTATTGAGCAGATTAAGCACAGATTTGGACAAGCCTGTATTTTTTTATACAATTTTTATCCCATTTATTCTTCTATATATCTCTTGATTTCAGGGGCTAATTTCCTAATATTACGTTGAAAGAAGTTATTCAGGGATGAAATTTTAATTCCTAAAGAATCCGATATCTCTTGCCATTTTTTTCCGTCGAGGTAGGCTAACCCTATCACTTGCAATGTGGCGGAAGGATGGTTTTTGATATGTTTCTGTAAGAGCTTTTCCGGGTCTGCTTTAAAATAGTATCTGAGCTGGTCATACAACGTCAGTTCTGTTTCCGGTTGTGCCACAGTCTCTATGGTCATCGATTCCCCAGTCAGCTCAGAAAAGTTTGAGGAGAAAGGCAGAGAGGCTTTAGCCATCTCAAAGACTAATGAATCTCCCTTTGTCCGGTCTTTTGCGATTAACTGGGACAACAACAATAAGACCATCAGAATTTTAGTAACGTTACTGATCTGGGTCTTGTCTATAATTAAGCCTTTAATGCTTAGTGTGATCCAAAAAATCACAGAATCTAGTTTGGTGCTTTTAATCAGAGCGTTCAACTGATATTTGATTCTGACAATTTTGCCAGATTGAGCTTGGATAAATGGGTCATTGAGGTCTTGTTGAGCCTTTTGTAACATCTTATCAAGGCGATAATTGACCCAGGCTATAAATTTCCCTTTTGCTTGATTGTAGTGATTGAGGTTTTGATAGACATAATACAATGTCCGATTCACAGCATCATCATAGACCTCAGGGGAAAATTTGCCTCGATAGCAAAGCTTACCGGAAAGCTTAATGGCATTGAGCAATTCCGTTAAGGCATAAAATCGCTCTGGGCTATGGGGTTGATGCCGTTGTGCTTCTAGGGCTAGCTGCTGAAGACGACTCTCGTCGAGTACCTTCTTAAAAAGACTATCCCGCCAAGAGGCCAACTCCTTTTCAGAAGTCATTTGTAGATATGGGCTATCAATATCCTCCTCAAGTTGATGGTTGAGCTGCTCCTGTACGGTCTGATATATCTCTAGATAGATGCCAGATAGAGGGTGACCTGGCCGTGGGCGACACACTTTACGGGTACGCAAAATATGCTCAACTAGTTCTGCCAAAACCTGATACCGCTGTTGATTTTCAATCGTATCTTGTTTTGATTTAATCACCAGATGTTGAATTTGCTTGCTCATGACCATTCAGGAATGCTTGTGTAATTAGTTATCAGGGTAGTTTCCAAGTTTTATGAAATTCGTTACAAAACTTTATATTTTGGAATAGTTACAAAACTTTATATAAAATTGTAGAAAAATTGGATTTTCGGAGTGATTAACATAGTGAGGGCAATCAAAAAGCCTTGATGCTCTTGATGGCAAAACTGCTCATAGTGTTCTGTAAGTCATAAAGCAGAATTACTTACTCTAACTAAATTCAAAACCTTACTATCAGGGAAAAAAACAATGGGTACTTTTAACCTTGGAACTCTCAGTGGTCTAGAAACCAATTCTTTCACTTCTTCCAATTCTCTGACTGTATTTGATCCCACTGATGTCTTTACCTTTAGCCTCAATGGTACCAAAGATATTGGTATAGCACTTACTAATATCAGCGCTGGGGACGATGCTGATCTCAGGCTATTTCGGGATAGCAATGACAATGGCGTTTTTGATTCACCAGACCAGCAAATTGCCAGTTCCATCAACTCTGGCAATAGTGATGACATAATTAACCTTGCTGATCAAGGGAATGGTTTGTACTTTGCCCAAGTGGAGCGCTATGCTCCAGGTAGCTCTGGCTCTGTCTCCTACAATCTGAGCTTATCTGCCACCGTTAACCTAGGTACTTTAACAAACACTCCCGTCACCCGCAACAATTTCTCAGTCAGCGCAGATGACCCCAAAGATGTTTTTGAGTTCCGTCTTAATGGAACTAGCAACATCTATATTGCCCTCACTGATATCAGTGCTGGGGACGATGCTGATCTCAGAGTATTTCGGGATAGCAATGACAATGGCGTTTTTGATTCAGCAGATCAGGAAATTGCCAGTTCCAGGATAGGAGGCAATAGTGATGACATAATTAACCTTGCTGATCAAGGGAGTGGTCTCTACTTTGCCCAAGTAGAGCGCTTTGCTCCAGGTAGCTCTGGCTCTGTCTCCTACAATCTGAGCTTATCTAACACCTTTAACCTAGGTACTTTAACAAACACTCCCGTCACCCGCAACAATTTGTTTCTGACGCCAGATGACCCGAAAGATGTTTTCGAGTTCCGTCTTAATGGAACTAGCAACATCAATATTGCCCTCACTGATATCAGTGCTGAGGACGATGCTGATCTCAGAGTATTTCGGGATAGCAATGACAATGGCATTTTTGATTCAGCAGATCAGGAAATTGCCAGTTCCAGGATAGGAGGCAATAGTGATGACTCCATTAACCTTGCTGATCAAGTGACTGGTCTATACTTTGCCGAAGTGGAGCGCTATGCTCCAGGTAGCTCTGGCTCTGTCTCCTACGATATCGCTTTATCCACCTCCGATCGTAGTAACATACTTCACACAGAACAGGATTTTGGTGACTTGTCAGCAGACCGGAGCCTAAGTGGTTTTGTAGGTGACACAGATACCACTGATACCTACGAGTTTTCGATTGGATTATTTGAGGGGGTCAACATTAACCTTACTGGACTCAGTAGTGACGCTGATCTGCAAGTAATCCGAGATTCTAATAACAATGGTCTGGTTGACAGTGGCGAGGTCATTGACACTTCAACTCGTGGTGGCAGCCTCTCAGAATCAATCAATATTAACTCTCCTGGTGACTACTTCGTCCAAGTCTATCAGTTCAGTGGTGATACCAGCTACACTCTGACTCTTGACCTGTGAATCTTAAACATTTAAGACCTGGTGAAAGGGTTGTTGATACCAAGTTGCATTCATATCTAGTACTATATCACCAGATCACCCGGTCTTCTTTTGAGGAATATACTATTTTAGGACTTAGAAGGTTTAGTCGGCTTAGTAAGTCCTAAGATAAATTATACAACTTATACCAGTTTCAAGCAATATTGTTCAAGCAATATTGTTACATAGGAATCACTAACCCATCCCAAAAATACTCGATTATCACCTGATCATCCCACTTAAAACTCATCATCCTCATCTCCCCACTTCCCCTTGGACTCAGCCGCCCTGGGGCTACTCCTAGGCTTGACCTGATAACCCTGCTCTGGCAAGAGCTCCAACTGCTTACCGGTCTTCGCCCGTTCGGGCTGTTTGCGCCTTCGCGGTTCATTCTTGCTACCACCACCATGGCGACGCCAAGAGGTTCGTTCTTCAGAGGTATCCTCGGCTACTACTTCATACAATAACGCCACCTTCTCCCCATCTTTACCTTTACGCAATACCCGACCCAAGCGCTGGATATACTCCCGAGATGAACCAGTTCCTGACAAGATAATCGCCACTCGCGCATCGGGTACATCGACTCCCTCATTCAACACATGGGATGCCGCTAAACAGCGATACTCTCCTTCCCGAAATCGCTTCAAAATATCATGACGCTCTTTGACTGGGGTTTGATGAGTAATCGCGGGAATCAATAACTCTTGAGAAATGCGATAAAGTGTAGCATTACCATTGGTAAAAATTAACATCTTCTCTGGGTAATGCTGAGCCAGTAAATCTAGCAAAATCCTTAATT
>NZ_JAAHIE010000498.1:0-5239 GCF_010671945.1 Moorena sp. SIO4E2 | reverse complement strand
CTACGCACTAAATTCCCGATTCTAAATTCGCGCATTCTAAATTCTAAATTCCCGACTCCCTGCTCCCTATTCCCTAAAGCTCAAGATGCTATGCTCAAACTATCAGGTTCAACAGAGGATCATGTACCACACTGACCCACCCCGTCCTCCCAGGGAAACTATGCCCACTATGTATGATCTACCTAGTGAAGACCCAGAGGAGCCTGGTTTGCCTGACGAGTTTCATGACTTCCAACCCCAACTATTGCGAGAAACCTGCCAACCTCCCAACTATCCCAGGGAGGAAATGTTCATTGGTACAGACCTGAATTTATATTACGATAGCCGTCATTCGTTATGGCACAAGCGACCGGATTGGTTTCTGGTATTGGGTGTGACTCCCGCTCAACAACAACAAGACCTGCGCTGGAGTTATGTGGTTTGGCAGGAAGGAATAGCGCCATTTTTGGTGGTGGAACTCCTATCACCAGGTACGGAAGCCGAAGATTTAGGACAAACCCTAAGGTCTGCGAACAAGCCACCTACTAAATGGCAAGCTTATGAGCAGTATATGCGGATTCCTTACTATGTAGTTTTTGACCGTTATGACAACCAGTTGCAGGTGTTTCAATTAATGCCCATACAGTATCAGGCGGTAGAACTTTCTGAACCGAAATTTTGGTTTCCAAGGCTGGAATTAGGGTTAGGAGTTTGGCAGGGGAAATATCAAGAAACAGAAGGGTTGTGGCTGCGTTGGTATGATGAAGCTGGTAATTGGATTCCAACTTCAGCAGAACGGGCTGAACAGGAACACCAACGGGCTGAACGATTGGCAGAACGATTGCGTAGCCTTGGGGTCAATCCTGATGATTTGTAATGTAGGGAGTAGGGAACAGCGGATCTGGGAACAGGGAACAGGGAATAGGGAGTAGGGGGAAGAGTTTTAGGGTAAGCTATCAGCTAATGCGCTACTTGAGGTGCTACTTGAGGTGCTATCAGCTATCAGCTATTAGCTTTTAAATAAAATGAAACAGGCAAGATGCCTATTCTACACTTGCCACTCTTCTTCCACCTGCTCCCGATTACCGTTCCCCTCCTGGGAGGGGTTAGGGGTGGGTTCCGATTCCCGATTCCCGATTCCCGATTCCCGATTCTAAATTCGCGCATTCTAAATTCTAAATTCCCTGTTCCCTTTGCGATATGTTGCCCACCATCACCCCAACCACTATTGATCTAGCTCCTGGAACTCAATTGCGGTTCCCAGGAACTTGGGAAGACTATGAGCAGCTGTTGGTAAAGCTTGGTGACCGGGCTAGTATTCGCATGCGATTTCGAGATAATCAGATTTTGCTCATGGCTCCTCTTCCTGAACACGGTAACCAAGCTGATATACTGGCTGACTTAGTTAAAGCACTGCTACGCTATGAAGGAAAAGATTGGCAGAGCTTTGATCCCATTACCCTCAGGCAAGGGGGAATGCCTGGAGTGGAGCCAGATGCTTGTTTCTACATCCAAAATTACCAAGCAATTTTAGGAAAGCGAAGACTAGACCTGAGCCAAGATCCACCACCGGATCTCGCCCTAGAAATTGACCTGACTTCAATTACTGATATTAACGACTACATTCCTCTAGCTGTTCCAGAAGTTTGGATTTACAAAGCGGACACAATTCACATCTATCGATTTGAAAGTGGCCGCTATTTAGAGGTTCAAACCAGCGAAATTTTTCCAAATTTCCCGGTGAAAGAAACAATTCCCCAATACATTAATAAGGGATGGCAGTTTGGTTCTAGTGTGGCTTTGCGAGAATTTGTGGGACTTCTTGGAGAAGAAGGGAGTAGGGAGTAGAGAATCGGGAATTTAGAATGCGCGAATTTAGAATGCGCGAATAGTGGCAAGAGGCCGTATTCAGAAAATTTTGTGAGTTGAATGTAAGCTATCAGCGTGTCGCGTATCAGCTATAAGGGCATTGCTGAGGGGCGGAATGAATAGGAGTGGGGTGGCCATCCTGGCTGCCCGGAAATGAAACAGGCAAGATGCCGGTTCTAGGGTTGGGCAACAGGCAAGATGCCTGTTCTACACTTGCCTCCCGATTCTAAATTCGCGCATTCTAAATTTTTCATTCTCAATTCTTCATTCTCAATTCTTCATTCTAAATTCGCGCATTCTAAATTCTAAATTCTAAATTCCCTAATGCCACCATCAACACCTCAAACCAAACGATGTCAACGCAACCGGAAGCGTTCTAAACGAAGAGCTATTTTATGTCCCATTCATGGTTGCTACCTTGATAGCGTTAGTCAAAAGTATCGGTTGTTTGCCGATCGAGCAGGACAACTTCAGGAGCGTGGTGTTCCACAAAAATATGCCTTGATGCTGATAGCCAGTAAAACCACGGTAGCTATCGAAGGAGAGTGGCTAGAGGCTTTTTGGTGTAGTCAGTGCCAGGAAAGCAAGTGGTATCACGTGTGCAAGAGTGGCGATCGCATTTATAAGGTATCCTTGGCTCCGGCTGAGTTATGGCAGCAGGTAACAGGGGTGATAGATCCGAATGGCAACTCTTCAGTGGGAGAGTTTACCCGTCGCCAGTCTAAACGGATTGGTTTTTATGGGGTTAAAGATTTTGGTGCAATTTAATTGTATTTACGAATAACTAGATATGATAACTTTTAGTGGTGAAAATTCCCATTCTTGCCTCGTAGTAGCAGCTAAAGATCAATTTGCTTGTGATTTAACGGCTGAAGAAGTAGTCATTCTTGATTATAAATCTGGTGTTTATTACGGGTTAACTGAAGTTGGTGCGAGGATTTGGCAATTAATCCAAAAGCCCCAAAAATTCGCTGATATTAGTGCTGCAATTGTAGAAGAATACGGGGTTACTCCTGAAGTTTGTGACCCAGATATCGTCTCTCTGCTGGAAAAAATGCACACTAAAGGACTAATCGAGGTCATTGATGAAGCATCTGTGGAAATTGCTCAACCTTAGCCCTAGACTTTATCTGCTCTTGGTAAAAACATTTATCATGTTACTGTTAGTTCGGGTAGGGTTGAAGTTTTTATCCTTTCAAACCTTACACCAGCGCTTAGAACAGATAAGTCACTATCGTTTTACTCACACAGCCAATCTGGTTAAACTTAATCACATCCTGTGGGCTGTAAACATAACTAGCCGTTATATGCCAGGGAAAGTCAAGTGTTTAGCAAGGGCTTTAACAACCTATACCTTAATGGTTCAGTATGGCTATGTTCCTCAATTACGTATTGGGGTTGCTAAGGGAGAATCAGGACAGCTAGAAGCTCACGCTTGGGTGGAAAATCAGGGCTTAGTTGTCATTGGTCAATTGCCGGATTTAACTCGTTTCAAAACCCTACCATCCTTAGGAAAGCATTAACCATGAGTGGTATTGTTGGAATTTTTGATCTTGATGGTTGTGCAGTAAAGCAAACCGATCTCAGCCAGATGTTAGATACCTTAGCCCATCGGGGAACTGACGCAGCTAATGTTTGGTGTGAGGGGGAGGTGGGATTTGGTCATCGGATGTTGTGGACAACACCGGAGTCTTTGCTAGAAGTCCAACCCCTAGTGGATTCTGAGCGTAATTGTATTTTAACCGCTGATGCTCGCATTGATAATCGGGATGAGCTAATTACTACCTTGGAATTAGCAGAGCAAGAGCCGGAAAAAATTACCGACAGCGATTTAATTTTAGCCGCCTACCACCGATGGGGAAAGGACTGTCCCCAATACCTGTTGGGGGATTTTGCTTTTGCCATTTGGGATCAGTCTCAGCAACAGCTTTTTTGTGCCAGAGATCATCTTGGTGTTAAGCCTTTTTACTATTATTATCAAGCAGAGAAAGCTTTTTTGTTTGCTTCTGAGATGAAGGCTTTATTTTGCCTACCTCAGATTCCTCAACGCATTAACGAAGTCCGGATTGCTGACTTTATTATGTTAATGCTAGAGGACAAGGTTATTACTACTTATGAAAATGTTTTCCGCTTACCTCCAGCCCATAGTTTGATTATTAATCAAACTGAACTGCGAACTTGGTCTTATTGGTCATTAGATCCAAGCAAAGAACTGCATTTAGAATCCGATCAAGCCTATGCAGATGCCTTTCGGGAAATCTTTACCGAGGCGGTGCGCTGTCGTTTACGTAGTGCTTTTCCCATTGGTTCTCAGTTAAGTGGTGGTTTAGATTCCTCGTCGATTACTTGTGTCGCACGGGATTTATTAGCTGAGACAAAAAAGCCGCCATTACATACCTTTTCCTGTGTTTTTGATACCCTCAAACAATGCGATGAACGATCCTTTATTGAGGCAGTATTAAATCAAGGGGAGTTTATACCCCATTTTATTGCTGGCGACCAAATAGGACCTCTCTCAGACATTGATCAGATTTTTGAGTATGAGGATGAGGCGTTTCCTGGCCCCAATTATTATTTTCCGTGGCGATTGACTCAAATTGCTAAAAAACAAGGGGTTCGTATTCTTTTAGATGGACATGATGGTGATAATATAGTTTCCCACGGCATTTATCGACTCACCGAATTAGCCTCTCAAGGAAAATGGGCAGTTTTTGCCCAGGAAACCAAAACATTGGCCCATAACTTTGGTACTTCAGCTAGTACTTTAGTAGAAATTCACGGCATTCCTACTCTACGTAAATTGGCTAAACAGTTTGGTTGGTTAGAATTTATCGAAGCCATCCAGCAAATTCATCGCCACATCGGGCTGTCTCGCAAACAACTATTAGTTCAGCATGGTTTGCGACCAATAGTGCCAGATTTGATCAAAAAGTGGGTAAGGCGATATCAACCTTTCCAGGTTTCTGGTAATAAATCGACACCTTTAATTAACCAAGAGTTTGCTGAACGCATTGGTTTACAAGAACGATTAAAACATTGGTCTACCCCACCATATACCCCATTAACCGTTAGGAAAAACCAATTCCAGGCTTTAAATGCGGGAGTATTCACCTTAGTATTGGAACAAATTGATCGCTGCGCTGCTGCTGCTGGTATAGAAGCCCGTCATCCCTTTATGGATAAGCGGTTAATTGAGTTTTGTTTAGCACTTCCTTCCGAGCAAAAATTGCGTCAGGGATGGAGTAGAATGGTTATGCGCCGTGCTTTGAGGGGAAGCCTTCCAGAGGTGATACAGTGGAGAGGAGGAAAAGGGGATCTCAGTGACAATTTTGTTCATGGTTTACTGGAATTTAATCGCGCCCAACTGGAAGGGATTATGGGAACACCCCTT
>NZ_JAAHIE010000497.1:0-5244 GCF_010671945.1 Moorena sp. SIO4E2 | reverse complement strand
TTAAAAAAATCTGAACCTGATAGTATTTTAGTAACTTGGCTAGATGCTTTCACAAAAGATGGTGGTCTTTCTAGACTACGGTATCTGCTTGAAAATCACGTGGCAACTCATGGTCTTGAACAATTATATAAAGATGTCAACGTTAAAGTACAAACTTTGGTTAAGGAACAACAAAATTTAGCACAGAAAGTTAATAATCCTTCACTGGCTAAATTGCTGGCTTCTGAGAATCCCAAATTACGAATCCTGCGCCAAGCACTCCGAGAATTAGCAGATAGCTATCAAGCGTTAAAAACCCATTTAGAAAAAAATCCATTGGAATTGGGAGTAGGAATAGATGAAACAAGAAGCAAAATTTCCCTTCGAAAAGAGGTTGAAGAAAAAGTCAATTCTGAAATCTCTCGCTGGAGTGAATGGAGAACCCTATTTCTCAAAATTGAAAACGGAATCGTCAATTTGCAACCTAACAGTAGAGGGGAATTTTCTTCTCGAAGAACAACTCGAAGAACAAAGAGAGAACGAAAACCTTTTACTAGAAGCGATGAATTTTACGATCGTTTTAAGGACGCTTGCGATAACATAGAGAAATTTACTCAGGAGCGTGTTGACCAGTCTATCAAAGACTGGTTAGATGAATTATCAAATAACCTAATTTCCTTAAAGGATAATCAAAGGACAATCAATATCAAAAAAATACGGTATGAAATTGAAAATTGTGTTGTGAAAAAAGAAGAAATACAAGAATATATACAAGAGTTACTTGATGATTTAGCATCTCCGAGCGAATGGGAATCAGAGCTACTCGAAATAGTCAAAGAAAATAGTTTTATAACTATAGACCCAGAAACTTTATTTCCTTTACCCCGTGAAGACAAAAACAGTAATGAACCTGCTTTGATATTCGGGTGGTCTCCAGACCATAAACAAGCTAATCAAAGAATACCACTCTACGAAAACCATCTAACTTTTATACTGGGACTTCGAGATACAATGATTTTTAGCGTTAGTGATAGCTTTATTCAACTTTTAAGCAAAACAAATCAAACAGTCAATAAGGAACTCCAAACATCATTTTTAGAAGATGCTATTGGAAGATTGGAAGAAGATTTCTTAGCAGATAGAACGTTGCTAAAACAAATGGTAGGTGAAGAGCCAACTGAAAAAACCACACCAGATTGGTTATTAATTCTACAGGAGCTAGTAAATATTCCTCTTTAAACTTTGCCAAAGATGTTGATATGCCTGTTGGAATTAAGATTGTAAATAAATTTCTGTTGAACCAAAACCAAATTAAAACAGTAAACAATACTAAGTGGTTAAAGCTTCCTGTAATAGACCTGATTCATGAGCACGACGATCCAGCTAATCTTATAAGGATTGATCATATCAACTGTACTATAACAGGAAATCCTCTAGAACTTAGAGATAAAATTCAACAGGCTTACAATAATTCTTTTAAGAATTATCCAATACCATTTTATCTGGATTCGCTATTACGTTTTTCTCCATACTGCAAACTCGATAGATCTCTGCCCATTTCTGCCAATTATTTTTTAGGATTTAAAATAGATTATATCGAGCAAAATAGCAACGTAAGTGAATCGCACACAAAGTCTCAAACCTGTAATTTATTTTACAAAAAAACAAGTAAGGGGGAAAAAATGCTCTCACATGGTGGATGGATTGCTATCGATTTTGGTACTTCAAATTCTACTGTTACTTTTTACGATCCTAGAGAAGCAATAGAACCAAACGAATTATCCTTGGAACAAAAAGACCTATTATTTAAACTTTTTAACGAATGGTTAGGCTCATCTGACTCAAAATTACCAGGAGTTGGTGATGATGAATGGCAGGAATATATCGAACAAGTTGAAAATAATTTGGGAAAATCTTGGCCAGAAATTATCGACAATAAAAATAGCTCGCTCTTGTTAGAGGGAATTCGCCAACTAGAAATTTCCTTAGGTACTAGACTAGATGATCCAATCTACCCGGTAGTTAGTAAAAAACTTAACGAAATTTACCGTCAATTATTTCAGTTACCACCCTTACAAAAGGAACGTATCGTTCTGGCAAAAATAGATAAAAATCTACCCCAAGATACACAAATTACTAGCGAACTGGAACTGGTTGGTGTAAATGGATTCTTGGAAGTGGAAATGGGGGAAATAGCTAGAAATAATCGATTGGCAGCGATGTCCCAAGAGACTACTGATGAAAACCAGGAAGATGAAAACCAGGAAACATTTTGGCGAAAAATAGAAAGTAAGTTTCATCATTCTCCGAAGCGTTACCTTAATAAAACCATAAAAAAAGGAGAAGAAGATAAAATCAAGATATATTGGGAAGGAGAAGAGAAAAATATTGAATATAGTGAGCTAATTCAAGCAGCAATGAAATGTCTGATTGAATTAACAGAAAATTTTAAAGATAAACCGGAAAACAAACAACGTTATGATAGCGGTAAATTTTACAGAGTAATAGTTACTTATCCGACGGTATCTAAGCCAGAAAATCGTCGTAAACTGGAAGACTTAGTAAGTCAAATTCTTGAGCAAAAATTTACAGATACAGATGTCAAAGTAGACGTAAAAAAAGATTTTGATGAAGCAATCGCTGCTGCTATTTTCTATGTATGGCGAGAATTTGGTGGAAACCAAACTATCGGTATAGAAGCTTTTAAAACTCGCTGTCGTCGTAGCGGTCAAAAATGGGCTCAAAACCTAATGGTATTGGACATTGGTGGTGGAACGACAGACTTGGCTTTAATTCGTTTACTTCTGAGAAATGATAGTCCATTTGACCCAGGAGAAGATCGAGGAGCTGGTGGACGTTACTATGTTCTGACTCCAGAGTTGATGGGGTCTTCTGGACACTTATTTTTAGGGGGTGAGTTAATTACTCTACGACTCTTTCGCGTGCTTAAAGTAGCGATTGTTGACAATTTGTTAACGGCATTTACAGAAGGAAAATTAAAGGATGATAAGTTAGACCTGCTGATCAGAGGATTAGAGCCAAGATTTTTGCAACAAGATAATCACAACAAATACCGCACTCGCTCCCTATTAGAGTGCATTGACAAAGAAAACCCAGAAAACGATCCATTTTATTCAACAGTTTTAAACTATGCAGAAGAAATATTACCAACTCGATGGAAAGAGGATCGAAAAAAACTACAAGCTTTTTACACCCTTTGGCGATGGGCTGATGATGCTAAAGTTGAATTAAGCAAAAGTAGCGTTGAATATGATGAATATGAAATTCCGCCGAATCAATTAGAACAATTTATTCGCGTTCAACAAGCTATTGAGCTTGGTGAATATAATCCTGGCATCAAGCTATCTAAACAACAACTTGAAACAGCTGCTTCAAAAGTGGTTGGAGAAGCAATCAATATTGCTAAAGAATTGCTAGAAAGCCGATTGCCTAAAGACAGTTTAACTGGTAAAAAAGAACCTTTGGATTGGTTAATTTTATCGGGACAGACTTGCCATCTAGATTTAGTCAGGCGTAAAATTAATGAAATCTTTAGCAATACCAAGAACGATTTCGAGTGGAACCCAGCCAGGATTACTTTTGTACCTGACTATGCCAAATTAGCTACGTCAATCGGGGCTTGTTATGGCATGAGCCGACAGCAGTTCACTTATTCTCCGAAATCAGCGAAAGACAAGCTAAAAGAAGGTAAAAGCGAACTCTATATCGAAGTTAATAATTTACTTTAC
The DNA here is from genome assembly GCF_010671945.1 of Moorena sp. SIO4E2. NCBI lineage: Bacteria > Bacillati > Cyanobacteriota > Cyanophyceae > Coleofasciculales > Coleofasciculaceae > Moorena > Moorena sp. SIO4E2. The sequence goes on along the minus strand of NZ_JAAHIE010000497.1, from coordinate 1,516 downwards.
ACATTGCCTTGTGCTTTCTTGAGGCAAGTTGTAGGTTCTTTAGAACCAGTTTTTCAAGCACGACAGCCATTGTATAAATTTAATCCTAATGAGGAAGCTAAAGCTCGAAGTGAATGGTTCGGTGTTTTACCAACTACGAACATTTATCGTCGAGACTTTGAAAGTCAAAGAGAAATTTTATGGGCTAAATTTAACTTTGAAGAGATTGCCAAACAAATCGGAATATTTTCCCAGAATAATAATCAATGGTATGAGGGATTCCAAGCTCAGTTTGAAGTTAACCAAACCCTAGAAATTGAAATGGTAGTTTGTCGGGGCAAACCTCATTATTTAGTAGGGGATCAGGTGGATGACAATAACTCTACCTTAACAAATATTAACCAAACAATATCGGAAGAGCTAAAAACACGAACAGAAGAGTTGGAGAAAGCAAATATACAAGAAGAAGTTCCTCAAGCTATGATTATCGATAGTGTACTTCAGTGGGATATTGCTATTGGGATCAATGAAGAATCTCCACACCTAGTTTTCAAGGCTGGGGAAAAACTTGATGATATTTTTCACAATGAAGACGAAGGAGAACAAACAACTAAAGAAACTAAAGGAGCTATCAGCAAAGATGAGAACCAGAAGCCTCGACCTCTCCCAGCATTCCCCAGAAGTGGCAGACACACCTTCTATGCTTACTATCCCAGCTTAGAGAGCCCAAAACTGAAGGAAATATATCTTGGTACATTAGGATTTGAGGAAAATCAGATTAAGGATAACTGCAGATACTACATTACAATTGATGACCAAAGTAATCTGCGTATTCATGAAGGGGAAGTTCCTTATTGGATATCGGATCAACCAGAAGTTTTAAAAGAAAAAGATGGATGTGTACTTAGAGTTAAGCGTAGTCCCATAGAAGAAGAGAATAACGATGAGCAAAACCCCTTTAGTGGAGTACACTGATGGTGATGGATTGAGTCAACTGCTCAAACAGTTGTTAGTAAGAGACTCGGAGCTAGGGCGATATCTACGGCATACTCTCAAGGGACTGTATGCCTCTTTGGAATCAGCCCGTGCAGAAGCTATTTCATTAGACAATTCAGAAGAAGCTACCCTTTGTGGTCAGCTATCCGAACTACTAGATCAGCTTTTAAAAGAGAATACTTCTAACGAGGCTCTCTCTAACAAAGATACTTCCAAGAATACAAATTCGGAAAATTTAACTGATTTTAAAAATCCAGGATTAATTCTCCAAGATTTCTGTAATGACTTCTTCACAGATAAGAAACTTTACCCTTATATTGGTGATTCAAAACCTCGAAGCACTAATGACTCAGACTTATGGGACGAAATTCAAAAGCTTTTACTGCGTGTTCCAGGGTCTATGGCTCAAAAGTGGCAAAATAAAGCTCTACAGTCAGCTAAAAAAATCAAGGCAAAGGAAGATGATACGAACAACAACGAACTTCCTTTTTCAGAAAATAAACTTCTCTATCCTGGTTTAACAGGAACAGTTAAGGCTCAA
>NZ_JAAHIE010000496.1:0-5253 GCF_010671945.1 Moorena sp. SIO4E2 | reverse complement strand
GATTGATTCAACTGGTCAGATTGGGCATCATTGTGAACCCTGACTCCACTAAAATCTGCCCCAAACGACTGTTCCATTGGTTTCCGGATACTTAAGGCGATCGGCATCCCCGACCCCCTTGCCTGTTGGATTGAGCTTTCTAACTCTGGGGTAGCCGCCATCCCACCTTCTACAGATTGAAGCTGTAACTTTGGCTTCCTCATCAATTCATCTTGCTGACCTTGAGCTTGAATCGACTGATGTTGAGTTGACAAACTAGAAACTGGTGCGTTAATCCGGTCCACTACTTCCGATGCTACTCGGTCAGCTTCAAGCTCATACTTATCCCCAGCTTCACCAATAGTTAGCTTCGCCTGTACTGGATTGCCCTGCTGCCAATTGCCCATTAACTCATGGGAAAGTCCCCTAAACATTCGCTGACGTTGGATTGGTTGCCCACTAACAGAGGAAACACTACTCAGCAGAGGATCTTGGGAACGATGAACTTCTCCAGATTTGTATTGCTGGGATTTAATTAGATTACCCAGTGCTCGGTTGCCGATTATCCCTTGCAGTTCCTCGATTGGGTGGTATGTTGGCTTTCTACTTCCTAATACAAGAGACTGATCTCGAGTTAGAGTCTTTCTGGTTTGGCTTTGTCGTAGATTACCCATGAGCTTGACTAAATCTTTAACAGTCACATCATCATGATATAGCCGAATGGCACTGCGGGTGTTCACCCCACTCGCTTTTGGCTACAAGATCTGTATCATCAAACCAAGGCAATTCCACTATCAACCAAAGGCCAAGGCTGACTGCTGACTGCTGACTGCTGAATGTAACCCATAAAACTATTTTGGCAAGGGGTCTACTATTAGCGATCGCATTGGAATGTGAATTGTTCTATGGGTTACATTCAGCTCATACGCTATAGGCACGCTATGATAACAGCGTTCAGGCGGATCGCTTGTTTTATGCTGACTGCTGACCGCTGATAGCTGTTGGCGTAGCCTGCGCGTAGCGCATATGCTTACTTATTTATGACCCCATTCAAGAGGTAATTGTGCAATGGATACCCTAGAGTATTATCGCCAGATCATTCAGTCGTTGTTGACGGATTATGCTGCGATTCCCATCGCCAATGGGGTGATTGATTGCTACACGGTTTTTGATACCAAACAAGACCATTACCAGGTAATGAATGTGGGATGGGATGGCTATCGGCGGGTCTATGGTTGTGTTTTACATTTAGATATTAAGAAGGGAAAGATTTGGATTGAGCAAAATATGACGGAAATGAGAATAGGCCAAAAACTTGTGGAGAGAGGGGTAGCGAAGGACGATATTGTGCTGGGGTTTCAAGCACCAGAATTTCGGCAATATACGGACTATGGTGTTGGTTAATTTATAAGCTATCAGCCGTCAGCCATCAGCTATCAGCATGGTAGGGTGGGCAAATGATGATAGTTTGGAAATTTAATTGAGGAATCATGTCCATTTGCCCACCTGACAAGAGCGATCGCACTTCTTAACAGGTCTGCACCATTATCCAGTTTTAAACTTGTCACTAATGCTCATGCCCAAACTGCTTGTCCCTTATCGTTTAAATAATCCATGGCAGCCTTTTCGTCTCCTATCTTTGTCGGATTAGTCTGAAAATAACTGTCATAATTCCACCAAATACCCTTGTATTTTATCAATGCATAGAAATGACCTTTATTTACGTCTGCAACAATTAATCGATCACCCTTAAGAGCATTGTCATAACTAACTTCACTTAAACCAAATTTCTTATATAACCCTGGATCATTTCCGTCGTAAAAGAAATCTAAAGCTTCCTGTTCCGACATGCCTAGATCTACATAAGGCTCAATGGCTTTTTTTATGAATTCTTCTTTATTCACGTCACCATTCATGTAATGGTAATATCCGAAATATAAACAAAGATTACAATCTGGCAGTTCGTGCTTTTGAATCAAGAATTTGTATGGTGGTAAAGAATTATTATCAGCTGGGGAAACGCATCTTGTCAATACATCGAGTAGATTTCTCACTAAACGCTGCATTATTGTGCTTTTAGATGCGTTTCCCCTCTTTTTCCGCTGTAGAGTTTTATTCTGCTCTAAGTGTACCTGGAGCGTTGGAGAACTCGGCACACTATCACTCGGAGACTTACACTGGATTTTCCCCCCAGTTTGCTGCACCACATGAGTCAATTCATGAGCAATCAATTCCTGGCCTCCTCGACTCCCAGGGTTATATTCCCCCTGCCGAAAGAAGATATCTTTACCTGTAGTAAAAGCACGAGCCTGAATGGATTGATTCAACTGGTCAGATTGGGCATCAGCGTGAACCTTCACTCCACTAAAATCTGCCCCAAACGACTGTTCCATTGGTTTCCGGATACTTAAGGCAATCGGCATCCCCGACCCCCTTGCCTGTTGAATCGATGTTTCTAACTCTGGGGTAGCCGCCATTCCACCTTCGATGGATTGAAGCTGTAACTTTGGCTTCCTCATCAGCTCATCTTGCTGACCTTGAGCTTGAATCGATTCTGGTTGGGTGGAGAAACTAGAAACTGGTGCGTTAATCTGTCTTACTACTTCCGATGCTACTCGGTCAGCTTCAAGCTCATATTTATCCCCAGCTTCACCAATAGTCAGCTTCGCCTGTACTGGATTGCCCTCGGACCAATTGCCCATTAATTCATGGGAAAGTCCCCTAAACATTGGCATTCGCTGGATTGGCTGCCCACTAACAGGGGAGACACTACTCAACAGAGGATCTTGGGAACGATGAACTTGTCCAGATTTGTCTGGCTGGGATTTAATTAGATTACCCAGTGCCCGGTTACCAATTATCCCTTGCAGTTCCTCGATTGGGTGGTATGTTGGCTTCCTACTTCCCGATACAAGAGACCGATCAGGAGTTAGAGTCTTTCTGGTTTGGCTTTGTCGTAGATTACCCATGAGCTTGACTCAATCTTTAACAGTCACATCATCATGATATAGATGATATAGCCGAATGGCACTGATGGGGTTCACCCCACTCGCTTTTGGCTACAAGATCTGTATCATCAAACCAAGGCAATTCCGCTATCAACCACAGGCCAAGGCTGACTGCTGACTGCTGACTGCTGAATGTAACCCATAAAACTATTTTGGCAAGGGGTCTACTATTAGCGATCGCACTGGAATGTGAATTGTTCTATGATTGTAAGTAAACTCTAAAAAGATAACAATGGCAGCCAAAGATAAATTTCATGCTGCGGTTAGAATCTCCCTAGAAAAAGAGCAGTGGAAGATTACTGATGATCCGTTGCGACTGGAAGTAGGCGGAACCAAGTTTGAAATTGATTTAGGTGCGGAGCAACTGTTAGCAGCAGAGCGAGGCCAAGAAAAAATTGCTGTTGAGATTAAAACCTTCTTGAGTGAGTCGCCACTGACAGCTTACCATGCTGCCTTAGGACAGTTTTTGAATTATCGCCTTGCCTTAGAAATCAATGATCCAACTCGTATTCTATATTTAGCCGTGCCTGTGATTGCTTATGAAGCTTTTTTTTAGCGAGAATTTGCACAAATTTCCGTAGAAAGATATCAGATTAAACAAATCATTTATGACCCCATCAAAGAGGTGATTGTACAATGGATAATGTAGAGTTTTATCGCAATATCATTCAGTCGTTGTTGACGGATTATGCTGCGATTCCCATCGCCAATGGTGTGATTGATTGCTACACGGTTTTTGATACCAAACAAGACCACTACATGGTAATGACTGTGGGATGGGATGGCTATCGGCGGGTCTATGGTTGTGTTTTACATTTAGATATTAAGAAGGGAAAGATTTGGATTGAGCAAAATATGACGGAAATGAGAATAGGCCAAGAACTTATGGCTCGAGGGGTAGCGAAGGACGATATTGTGCTGGGGTTTCAAGCACCAGAATTTCGGCAATATACGGACTATGGTGTTGGATAATTTGTAAGCAGTCAGCTATCAGCTGTCAGCTGTCAGCTATCAGCTATCAGCCAAAGGCCAACAGCTGACAGCATTAGGCTGAATGCTTACCATTTTATTAAGTAGGGTGCGTTAGCGGTAGCGTAACGCACCGAAAATTAGTAGGGTAGGGTGGGCAAATATTTAAACTTTGGCAATTTAATTGAGGAATCATCGACCTTTGCCCACCAGCATGGTAGGGTGGGCAAATATTTAAACTTTGGCAATTTAATTGAGGAATCATCGACCTTTGCCCACCAGCATGGTAGGGTGGGCAAATCTTGAAAATTTGGCAATTTAATTGAGGAATCATCGACCTTTGCCCACCAGCGTAGGGTGGGCAAATCTTGAAAATTTGGCAATTTAATTTAGGAATAATGTCCATTTGCCCACCAGGGTAGGGTGGGCAAATAGTGAAAGTTTGGCAATTTAATTAGGAATCATCGACCTTTGCCCACCAGCATGGTAGGGTGGGCAAATCTTGAAAATTTGGCAATTTAATTAGGAATCATCGACCTTTGCCAACCAGTAGGGTAGGGTGTTGGATAATTTAATCGGATCTTCAGCGATCGCATTTTTAGTAGGGTGTGTTAGCGGTAGCGTAACGCACCGAAAATTAGCCTATAGTGTTAGCGGTAGCGTAACGCACCGAAAATTAGCCTATAGTGTTAGCGGTAGCGTAACGCACCGAAAATTAGCCTATAGTGTTAGCAATAGCGTAACGCACCGAAAATTAGCCTATAGTGTTAGCAATAGCGTAACCCACCGAAAATTAGCCTATAGTGTTAGCAATAGCGTAACCCACCGAAAATTAGTCTATAGTGTTAGCAATAGCGTAACCCACCGAAAATTATTAGATGTGGCGGTGCGTTACATTTCATTAACGCACCCTACAAGAGATGCGATCGCACTGAATTTATCAACGTCTAAACTATGCTTTCACAAAACCTGAAAATTGTTACTCTGCTCCCCAGTGCCACGGAAATTGTGGCAGCTTTAGGATTAACTGATGCCATTGTGGGGCGATCCCACGAATGCGACTATCCCGCAAGCATCAAAAATCGACCTGTCTGCACCGAGGCTCAAATCAATAGCGATAAACCTAGTGCCCAGATTGATGATGATATAAACAATCTGGTAAAACGTGCTTTGAGTATTTACCAAGTAAAAACTGATGTTTTAGAACAACTGCAACCAACCCACATTGTTACTCAAGATCAATGTGATGTCTGTGCTGTCAACTTCGATGTGGTCGAGAAAGCAGTTGCCAACCTTA
>NZ_JAAHIE010000495.1:0-5259 GCF_010671945.1 Moorena sp. SIO4E2 | reverse complement strand
CATTGCGACTGATGTTTTCTAGTCTTCGTCTTTGTTCGATTGTCAGCAGCACTTTATCTCTACGACCTCTTCCCATTTTTTTGACCTCAAATAATCATCCTTCTATTCCACTATTTTAGCTGTGCCACGCCACTACGGCTAATCACGAATTAGAAAAAGCGAGAGACTATCAAGATATCAATAATTGCGATGAAATCGATCATTATCTCTGTATCCTGCATTGTCTATGTTATTGTTACTATTTCGATTTCCAGGGAATGTCTGAGGGTCAACCACGCACCGGAAAGAGCGAGGTCTTCCGTCCCGAAAATCTTTTGTCCCACCACCACAGACAAATTTTTCATTAATCTGTTGACCATTAATCGTGCCTTTTACCCGAAAACCGTAAGCACCGTCATGGGTAGGTTTGAACCAAGTATTATAACGGTTGTCAGTACCAAAGGCTTTTCGGAGTTCACCCTTGAGTTTGGCTTTACGAATCACCTGAGCATCAAACTTATCTTCTTTGAGATACAGCACATAGACATCAAGATCTATTTTGTCTTCCTTGTCTGTGTCTACAGGAGAGTCATCAGCGGCATTGCGCAGAATAACATCAACCGCATTCACCACATCCTCAAAAGCTGGTTCGTTTCTAAATCCTACAGTGACTTTATATGCTCCCACCACTCTTGTTTCATGAGCGCGGGCCGGGATTGCAGATAGGGCCATCATGCCAATCAGTGCCGCCGTTTTACAGGCAGATCCAATTTGACGAATTGTCAAAGAAAGTGTCATCGAATATATTTGAATAGTATCAACATACTGTGCCTTTTCTATTGAAATCTATTTTCATCAATTATTTTATTAAATTTTGATGAAAATCATCTTTTAACCCACATCATGCACTTCAAAATGTAGTATCCATAAAACACAGAAGCGGCAAGGAAGTTCCCCAAAACAAAAGTTTTTGAGTATAGATAGTGATTATTCCACGTCTGTGTGGGCAACTTTATAAGTAATTTATGACTTGACAAAGAGTCAACTCATAAATTACCTTATTAATAAGACCAGGCCAAGACTAATTCACCATTACTCCTCTTCTGTCACTTTGGGAAAATTGAAGGAATTTGCTTCATTTCAGCCTAGGAAAAATCAAGGTTTGACCCCAGTTTTACAGAAGAGGGATAATTTAATTAATTTATAAATTTAAGCTGATGAATAATAATATTGCTGGCAGGTTTCAGGAAAAAAGCTGAGAATGGAACTTATGGTCAGGCAGACTTTATTAGTATAGCCGGTAGTTTTAGTTATCAGGGCGTTTAAAAAGTGAATTTGGTATCACTAAAATAATCCTACAAATAATCTAAGCATAATCAAACTTAAATTCCTATTATTGAACATCATGAAAGTGGCTATAATCAATAATTCTACTGCCGTCTGATTTCCTATGAAACATATCGACAAAACGCCTATCCCACAAAATTTCTGATGCGGTGTAGGAGTGACGAGCGTGAATAGTCTGGGAAACCGTTTCATCAATACCGACTAGGGTGATAATAAGTGTAGCTTCCATTTCAGCGAGAGACTCTGGTGTTTCCCCATATAACGGACTACTTTGATCAATCGGATGCATCACTGTCCAAGTTAGACCAAAGCTAGGGGTTTGGCTACGCAACAGTTTCATGTCGTAGAATCGACGCATGGATTCCCCTTCTAAGGTCACTTCATAGCGCAGCAAACTTACCCTGAGCTGAGCTTCCAGAATCCGATTATCCCGTTCATTGGCCGTGCGAAACATGAGGGTAGTTACCCCATTATGGCGCGCAATCACTGCCCTACGACTGAAGATGACTCTGGCAGTAGGGCGAGAGAAGCGGGCAAACATTAGTCCGGTTGCCATGGCTAGGGCCATCAAACCTACTAGAGCTTCTATGGTAACGATGATATTAGCATAGGAGGTCACGGGATACATGGCACCATAACCAATGGATGCCATGGTCTGAACACTAAAGAAAAAGACATCTAAGAAAGCACCTGGACGGGCGTTTTCAATACAATTGCCTCCCGCTAGGTACAATAGGGCAAAGACGATGTTTATGGTTAAATAACAAACCGCAATTAGCCCGAAAAATATGGGCCAATTAACGGTCAGCATTATATGATAAGGGTCACGCCAATGGTTATGGGATGACCCTTTGATAATTACGTCTAATTGTCTAGGTCTAGTCCGTTTAGCGATGCGCATCTTAGTTAGTTTAAACTTGTTAATTGCAATTTAAATTGGTTATTTTACCGTAAGCTCTTAGCTATCAGCCTGTCGCGTATCAGCTATCAGCTATCAGCCTATGGTCACGCTAGGATAACAGCTTTTGAATAAAATCAGCTGAAGGCTGAAGGCTGAAGGCTGAAGGCTGACCGCTGAGTGCTGACTGTTTACTATTTTTTAAAATATTTATCGATTGATTAGTGTTTTATTAGGGTCTAGTAGGGAGTAGCCTGGTGGTGCGTTACGGGACGGACTGTTCAAGGCGCAAAGAGGCGGAAAATCAGAGGCTTTCCGTCCCGATGCTGCTGGCGAAATATTTCGCGAACTTACCAAGAAGCCCGATCAGCCCTCACCCCCAGCCCCTCTCCCAACCTTGGGAGAGGGGAGCAGATTACGGCAGAATAAGGGTTTCACGAATTCGCCAGCAGCGTCCGTCCCTAACGCACCATCTGGTCAAACGGCAAAAATGAGATGCACCCAAAGCGTTCGCTTAGCGGCTCTTTAGAGCATCGCATTTTTCCTTTAGATTTCCCCATCTGATTTATTCAGTTACTTGACCACGAACTAATGCCCATCCTGTGGTGACCTGACCGTAAGCCCAAGTAGCGTAGGGAGCAATACATAACTTAATTAACCAGGGTATCACCATGATTGCGCTAAATATCATCAGCCCCAATACCTTGCTCCCGATTTTATGAATTCCGTTCACCAACTCCTGCACCCCTGCTACAATTTTTTGGGAATCTTCTCTAAGGGAATCGAGGTTAGGAATACCGCTGACAATAGTATTAAAAACCCTAAGTATTTCCAAATTATCCTTTAAAACTGCCTTGACCTGTTGCAAACCAACCACTGGTACTTCAAACCCAGGAATAGTAGGCATAGCCACTGAAACCTCTTTCATTTCGATATTCACCTTAGGCGGAAATCCACCCCCCAAGTTGACATCTGGTTTCACCGGAAGATTAACATCTGGTATGCCAAGATCAGGCAAACTCACTCCTGTAGGAATCTGTTCAACTATCTCGAATGCTTCTTGCACTTCTGCGTTTATTGTTTTGATCGGTTCTATGATAGAAGCAATTTCCTCTTTGGCTTTTTGAGTACTTTCCTTCACTTCCACTAGAGTGTTATTGATTTCCACTAAAGGGCCAGTAACCAGACTCTTGATGTCATTTAAAATTGTTAAAAAAGTAATCAAAAATACCACTACTATGATAATCGGGATTAAGGCATAGATAATCATGACTATACCATTAAGTCGTTGCCTTAAACCACTGCTTTGATCAACTCTCATCGTCTTACCTCTATTATAGCGTTTATCGCAGTTATGAGGTACGGTTTTAAACCTCAAAGTCCCCCTTATTAAGGGGGATTTAGGGGGATCACTTTGTACCTTATGGGATATATAATTGCTATATCTTACCTGCTCCGAAGCTCCCTATTGAGATACTCCCCTGATTAATTGCCATCCAGCAGTTAGCTGAGGGGAAGCCCACTTGATGTATTTCACAACCAACCAGGGTAATGAAAGTAGCACAGTCCCTGCCAACAGGATGATCATAACCAATAGATTACGGCAAATTTTTTGAATAATTACTAGTAACCCCTGCTCCCCAACAATTAGTCTTTGGTAATGGTCTCTAATCACTTCAATATTGGGAAGAATACCAATAACTTTATTTAAAGTGCCAATAATTTCAACATTCTGAGTTAAAAGGGCTTTCGTTTCTTTTAGTCCTGATACACTAACCTTCACCCCAGGAATATCAGGTAAAGCAACAGGTACCTTTTCAATCTCAACTCGCACCTTAGGAATCTTAAGAATAGGTTCTTTAGGAATCTTGGGAATATCAAATACGAACACAACTGGCTTGTTTAACTCCCTGCTGCTCAATTTAACTTTTGGTTTAATCGGCAGTTCAACATCAGGAATCGGAATAGTCGGAAGCTCTATTTCTTCAGGAATACTATCAATTGTTTCGACCGTTTTAGCCAGTTTTTTATCTAGATCACCAATCGGTGCTATGGCACTACCAATAACATTTCCCGTTTGCTCGAATTTGCCACTGATAGTCACCAGAGCGCTATCGATTTCTTGTACTGGTCCACCCACAAGACTGTTGATATCCAGCACAATCGTGGCTAAGGTTAGAATAACTACTAATAGGTAAATAACTGGTATCAGGGCTTGGATAATCAACCCTATACCTCGAATTCTAGCCATGGTGAAAGTTAGCAGTGATTACACTAACTTTCACTTTAGTACAGCTAGCTCAATAGTTGCCGAACCACAAGCTTAGCTAAGCATTCAGCGGTGAGCCGTCAGCCGTCAGCCGTCAGCCATTCGCGTAGCCTGGCCAAAGGCTGACGGCCTGTTGCTGTACAAAATCGTGGGTTTTAGGGAGCAGGGAGCAGGTAAGAGGAACCCACCCCTAGGGCGTGTCTTCAAACTCGGAGATCCCCCTAAATCCCCCTTAAAAAAGGGGGACTTTAAGTATGGCTCCCCCCTTCCGCGCGGGGGGTTGGGGGGGATCATAATCTTGCGGAAAACTTTGAAAACACGCCCTAACCCCTCCCAGGAGGGGAAGGGAAGAGGGAAGAGGGTAAAAATCCTGTGTACCTCATAGCTATGATAAACGCTAGATCATGATCTGACCTTTGCCAAAATACTCTCCATTTCTGATAGGTTGAGAGGAACCTGGAGTACTTCTGTATTCAAGACAAAGAAAGGAGTACCATTAACTGCCAAGCTCTGAGCTAATTTCAGATCGTCCCTAATGGCAGCTTCGGCTCCAACGCTGATGCGATCGCGATTAAATTGCTCTAGATCGAGATTAAGATTTTGGGCGATCGCTAGATACAATTCTTCATCCAAGTTATCTTGCTGCTCAAACAGGGCATCTTCATACTCCCAGAATTTCCCTTGCTGAAAAGCCGCCCAAGCTGCTTTAGCTGCTGGGATTGCTTGAGGATGAATCTGACTCAGAGGCAAATGCTTATATACTAAG
>NZ_JAAHIE010000494.1:0-5281 GCF_010671945.1 Moorena sp. SIO4E2 | reverse complement strand
TGGTTGAGGTTACTAACCCAACCCGTTGCTCAAAATCCCGGTACGCCGATAGCACCGACACTCCCAGAAAATACTCCCACCAAGGTAACAAACTATGCTGTCCCTGATGCCAGCTTTGGGAGGACTGGTAAAGTGTATCGTAGTAGCTTTCCTTTGTGCGTTCTACAATGCGTTCCAAACTAATAAACCGCCCCACCTCGTAACCAGCTTTGTATAGTAACAGTAGTGTCAGCAGCCTAGCCATCCGTCCATTTCCATCACTAAAAGGGTGGATGCACAGAAAATCCAAGACGTAGGTGGGGATGAGCAGTAAGGGTTCGAATTCCTCAGACTGCCAGAGGCGATTGAACTGTTCGTGCAAGCGTTCCATCGCGGATGGTGTAGCATAAGCCGCAAGTGGTTGAAACCTCACAACCTTTGTACCATCTGGGTAAGTTTGGCTGATTTGATTATCTACCGACTTCCAGCGCCCACCCTCACCAACAGAAAACTGGTAAAGGTCACGATGCAGCTGTAACACTACCCCTGGAGTGAAAGGGATGTTAGCATAGCTGCTGTGGATGGTACTAAGTACATCTCGATAGCCAGCAATTTCTTGTTCGGAGCGATCGCGGGGCGTAGTTTTTTCCGCTACCAGTTCCTTGATGCGTTCCAGGGGCACTGTAATGCCTTCTATGCGGTTGGAGGATTCAGTACTCTGAATAATCGCCGCCTGACGTAGTGTTTGCAAAACTTGGGGTGACTGTTCTTTGAACAGTTCTTGCTTGCCTTTGTATTCACCAATCAGCCGGATAGTACGCAGTAGATTTTGAGTAATCAGCTGGCGCTCAATAAAACCTGGTTCAAACGACTGCATGGGTAATTCCTATCAACCCAACCTCAGTATACTAGACTTGGCGGCAGTTGTAGGGAACAGGGAACTTCGGAGCAGCGGATCACCTGAACAAGAATTGAGACAAACACTATCAGAACAATACTTTTGTAAGAGGTCTACTATAATTGTTGCGTTAGTGGAAAACTATCTGTAAGATCAACTTCGATTAATGTCTTCCCAAATAGTCCCTGGATTTTTGGTAATAGGTAATGGCTAATGGCTAATGGTCGTAAGATTACTGATTACTGATTACTGATTCCCGAGTCCCAATTACTGATTCCCGAGTCCCGATTCCCGGAAAATCCTAGGTTACATCCCTTTTATGGAAAGGAGATCAGTACTCTTGATTTATGTAATTTCCCGGTTAAACTCTCCAGGCGATAAGCACTATACTTGCCTTTAAGTGAAGGTTCGTAAAAAGAGAAACGAAGGAAAAAGTGAGACTGGTAATGGGGAGATGGGGAGTTTTCCTACTCTCCCCTTATTTGATTTTCCTTGTCCCAAAACACTTATCAGGCTAACACTATGCTGGCTAGGGTTTGGAGTGGTTCAATTATCGGCATTGATGCTGTAAAAGTAGGGGTTGAAGTAGATGTGTCTGGTGGCTTACCGGGAATTGTAGTCGTTGGTTTACCGGATACCGCTGTCCAAGAGTCTAGAGAACGGGTGAAAGCAGCACTGAAAAATGCTGGTTTTGCCTTTCCGATACGCAAGATTGTGATTAACCTGACCCCGGCTGACTTACGGAAAGAAGGTCCTAGTTTTGATTTACCAATCAGTGTCGGGATTTTAGCGGCATCGGAACAGTTAAATCCTCAGTTATTGGGAGACCACCTATTTCTCGGAGAAGTGTCTCTTGATGGCAGTTTGCGACCTGTGGCTGGTGTACTTCCAATTGCTGCGGCAGCAAAGCAAATGGGAATTAGTGGCTTAGTGGTTCCTGCTGACAATGCTACAGAAGCTGCAGTGGTGAATGGCATCACTGTGTATGGATTTGAGCACCTATCCGATGTTGCTGATTTCCTTGACCAGCCAAACCGCTATTCACCGGTAGAGATTGATAGCGTGGGGGAGTTGCAAGTAACCCAGTCTACTGCACCGGATTTAAAGGATGTTAAAGGTCAGGCTCATGGGCGTCGAGCTTTAGAAATTGCTGCGGCTGGGGGACATAATTTAATCTTTGTCGGTCCTCCTGGCAGTGGTAAAACCATGTTGGCGCGACGATTACCGGGAATTTTGCCACCGTTGAGTTTTGCTGAAGCTTTGGAGGTCACTCAAATTTATTCTGTTGCTGGCTTATTGAAAAATCGCGGCAAACTGATCTGCGATCGCCCTTTTCGCAGTCCCCATCATTCCGCCTCTGGTCCGTCTCTTGTCGGTGGTGGTAGTTTTCCGAAACCGGGGGAAATTTCCTTAGCCCACCGGGGAGTTCTATTTTTAGACGAGTTGACAGAATTCAAGCGCAATGTGTTAGAGTTCTTACGCCAACCTTTGGAAGACGGACAAGTCACTATTTCCCGCACCCGCCAATCGGTACAGTTTCCTGCTCAGTTTACCTTAGTGGCTAGTACCAATCCCTGTCCCTGTGGATACTTTGGTGACCCAATTCAACCCTGCAGCTGTTCCCCTCGCCAACGGGAACAATATTGGTCGAAGCTATCAGGACCATTAATGGATCGCATTGATTTACAAGTAGCTGTCAATCGGCTTAAACCTGAAGAAATCACTAGACAGTCTACAGGAGAAGAATCAGCACCGGTGCGAGAACGAGTCCAAGTCGCACGCGATCGCACTCGTGACCGCTTCCAAACTGAACCGACTCTTCATTGCAATGCTCAGATGCAAAGCCATCATCTACGTCGATTCTGTAAATTAGATGATACTTCCCGTAATGTATTAGAAAGCGCTATTCGCAAACTTGGTCTTTCTGCTAGAGGCACCGACCGTATTCTCAAAGTTGCCCGTACCATTGCCGACCTGAGTGGTAATGATGACCTTAAAACTGAACATGTTGCTGAAGCCATTCAATATCGTACTATTGATCGCATGCAATAAGATGCAATTAGGGGCAATTAATGGGTTAATCGATCTAACAGATGGGAATATAGCTGGTAGGGTGGGCAAAAATAGTTTGGTTATGCGTGACTATTCTAGATAATATTACTTTGCCCACCCTACTTTAATTGGTATTTTTTTGACACGCTATTGATCCCATGCAATAGGATGCAATCAGGGGCAATTGATGGGTTAACGGATCGGTTAACAGATGGGAATATAGCTTGTAGGGTGGGCAAAAACAGTTTGGTTCAAATGAGTATTCTAGATAATATTACTTTGCCCACCCTACTTTAATTGGTATTTTTTTGACACTAACGAATGGGAATATAGGGAGTAGTAGGCAAGACGAGTTGAAGGCATGAAGCAAGTCAAAGCAGTTTTATGTGGATATTACGGCAAGGGCAACGGTGGCGATGAAGCATTGTTAGCGTCACTGCTGCAAATGCTACCAAAGTCAGTGAAGCCGATAGTCCTTTCCGGTAACCCTAGTCAAACTCGTCAGCGCTATGGAGTGGAAAGTTGCGATCGCATGTCTACCCTACCAGTGCTCAAAGCTATGCGCCTTTCCGAACTATTCATCTGGGGGGGTGGTAGTTTAATCCAAGATGTGACTAGTGCCGCTAGCCCTCTCTACTACTGTGGTTTAATGGGATTAGCCCAAAGGATGGGTCTGAAAACCATTGCTTGGGCCCAGGGGGTTGGTCCAATTAAGCGTCGGCTGATTGGTTGGCTAGCCCAGCGGTCCTTCACCGGATGTACAGCAGTCAGTGTCAGGGATTATGGCTCAGCGACACTCCTAGCAGATTGGGAAATTCCCTTTATTATGGCTCCCGATCCAGTTTGGGCATTAGACTCCAAACCTGTACCAGGATTGTGGGATTTACCAGCACCAAGAGTAGCAGTTACTTTGCGATCGCATTCTACCCTAACCCCCAAACGCCTGAAGAATCTGACCCATGCCTTAGTGGATTTTCAGAAAGCGACACAAACCTGTATTTTATTAGTCCCTTTCCAAGCTTCCCGAGATTTGGCCATTGCCCAATCTATTGCGTCTCAGTTAACGGGTCCCCATCAGATCTTTTCTATAGAAGACCCTAGAGAATTGAAAGGATTATTTCGGGGGGTGGAAATGGCGATTGGGATGCGCTACCACAGTTTGATTATGGCAGCAGCGGAAGAATGTCGATGTTTTGCCCTCAGTTATGACCCCAAAGTTAACTACTTGATGGAGCAACTGGATTTACCTGGATGGGATGTTGCTAGTTTACCAGATGACCCCAATGTGATTAGTAAAACCTGGTTAGAACACTATGCTAATGGTGAACCATTGACTAAAGATCAAATTCAGTCATTGGTAGACCGGGCAAGGATGCATCAGGATGTGCTGATGGAAGTTTGTTAATTGTTAATTTTTACTTTTCCAAAGGGAACAGGGAGTAGGGAGTAGGGAGTAGGGAATATGGCATCAAAAATTATCACATTTGATTTAGGAGCCCTATTGTTAATTGTTAATTTTGACTTTTTACTTTTGTAAGCATTCAGCAGTCAGCTCTCAGCGGTCATCTGACTGCTGAATGCTTACTTTTAAGTTAGGATTAACCGCTATAGCAATACCATTAATGGCGACGGGGATTGCTCTGATACTAAAGCCATTTTGTCTGGCCTGGTAACTTTCTTTATCTGTGATGTACCGAGAGGATTGAGCAAAATATAACTGCCCGTTTAATAACATTTTTATTCCAGTAACAGAGCCTGGTAGTTCAGTTTCATTTTCCTCGTATTTCAATTTTAATTTTGGCTGCATCCTTTGAATCGGTTGGTCTACCTCTTTGCGCTTACCCTGACTCAAGCCAGCTAATTGGCGTCTGCTGATCACAGCTACTGTGACCACTAAAGATGAAAATATGGTAGCCTGGTTCTTGCCAAAGTGCTTCCGATAGTTCTTCTTTGGTAGGCTGAAGTAATACGGTAACCTCTGCTCCTTTTTTTTCTAAATTTTTAACTATCTTGATATCGTTTTCGGTTTGGATGTCGTCACTCCTTCCCACAACCAGCAAAATTCGGACTTTCCAATATTTTTGAATGGGAAGAATTGTCTGACCCTGCTTACCATAAAGCCTTAAAGCTATTTCCGAGTCTGAGTAGTAGTTTTTCAACAAATCCCACTCTTGCCAAGGGATGCGACCTAATTGAATAAACTTCTCCTCGGGAAAATCAAGGAGGATGTACATTTCTTCTTTTTTAGCACCCTGCCATCGGCTTCCTACTTCGATTAATTTATCCCGGATCGGCTGCCATTGGCTACTGCCAAAGTTGAGCCATTCATTTACCCAGGCTATCACTTCCCTA
>NZ_JAAHIE010000493.1:0-5294 GCF_010671945.1 Moorena sp. SIO4E2 | reverse complement strand
CCCCCATCAGTATTTACATTTGTTCCCCCTTCATGCTTTACCTATCAACAGTCAGCAGGGAGAAGGTAAATCTGAAATTCTGATGGATCGCTTTCCAGCAGGGGTAAGTTATGCCCCTAGCTGTCAATTACTGGAACTTGCTAAAACCAGAAAACGCCCGAACTTTACCCACCTGTTTGCCGTTCAAAACCCCACTGATGATTTAGTTTACACTAATATCGGAGTAGAAGTGATTAAAGGCTACTTCAATCCACCACCAGATACAGAAGTCCTCGTGGAAAAAGCTGCCACCAAAGCCGCCATAGATAGCAAGCCTCTCAACACTTACCACTGTGTCCATTTTAGCTGTCACGGTTACTTTAACTACGACAAACCACGTAAATCAGCTCTGATTTTGGCAGATGCCCACCTCAACCCTGCACCGGCTGAACTCAATCCAGAACAACATCTACCTTTGGATGACGGTGAAGTAATTGACTTAGACAAATGCCTCACCTTAGATGCAGTCTTTGCCCTGAAATTAGAACAGAAATTAGAACAATGTCGTCTTGTCACCCTCTCAGCTTGCGAAACAGGATTAATCGACTTCAAGAATAGCAGCGATGAATACATTGGTTTACCCAGTGGTTTCCTAGTTGCGGGTAGTCCAGCAGTAGTTAGTAGCCTGTGGAGAGTGAACGAGTTGTCTACAGCGTTGTTGATGATTAAATTTTATGAGAATCATCGAAAGATGATATCGTTGGCAGTTGCCCTCAACCAAGCGCAAATTTGGCTGCGGGATATCACAAAAGAAAAATTAGAGGAGTACATTGACAAGTTACCTTTGACTGTTGTTCAGCAATACATAATTAAGGCTAAGTTTCACAATTTTAATTCTACCGATAAACCCTTTAAGCAACCATTTCATTGGGCGGCATTCTGTGCAATTGGTCAATAGGAGTTAAGACTATGAAAGCTGAAAATTATCTATTTATATCTGCTTTTGAACAACTGCTGGACACCCAAGCTGAGTTGTTTAAAGACTCAGAAAAAAGGGAACTAGAAGCATTAATTACCTCATTACCAAATGATACTAAACAGCTAGCCGATGCGATCACTCGCTGGTGTATTTCTCACTCAGACATTAATAATGCTTTGATGGCTCTAATTGCTAGCAAACCAATCGTGGAGCAGGGACCTGGAGGCACTTTCCCCACTGATGAAACTAAAGCTGAAGACGAAAAAAACCAACGGGAAACCCTGATTAATGAGCTCCGCAAGAGTTATCCCCCAGAAACCCAAAAACCCAACACTCCCAAAGGCTGATGACTGACACCGCCTTGCCAATCAAAAACCCCAGCGTCACCCTTTATGCCTTCCATCTCTGGCAAGACTTAAGCCAAGAACTGGGACAGTTGCGACCGGATGCGGATCAGTTGTGGCAACACTGTGCTAATCTCAGCCAACCCCTAGCTATCCCAGAGCTGAAATCTTTACCTGAAAAATTACAATCCCCTGCAAGCCAAACAGCGATCACAAGCGATCACATAGACTTACTCCCAGGGAATGGTCGCTTAACATATACGCCACCATTGCAAATAGAAGGCTCTGCCCTAACAGTAGAGGTCTATCCCCGACAAATTCATGACACCTATGCCCTTGACCTAACCCTGTACTACCAAAATGTCACCGTTGCAGCCAGTCAATTTAGTCGGTTAAATCCCCAAGGGTGCCTCCTAGCCAGCAATATTCAACCTTCTTTAGGACAAACCTTGGTGCTCTATGGCGAACCAGTGGGCACTCCCGAGGAGGATAGAAAGTTAGCCGATGCCTGTGTGGATGGTTTTTTCCAGAGAACCGACCAAAAACCCCAATTTACTGCATCTGGGCAGTTATTTGGTAGCCCAATTTTTGCCTATGACAATGGTAAGGAGAAACCAACGGAGCAATGTCACCTTCTGGTCTGGTTAAACCGTCACCCAGAAACCTTAAAGCTGATTGAAAAGACGTCTTTGTCATTTTTCAATCTATTGTGCTGTCGCAGTAAAATCCTGTTTGCTTATCATGAATCTCGTTGGTGTTATCGCCAAACTAGAGGACTCTATGGGCAACTGGAACAAGAGGTTGAAGGCTTCAAGGAATTGCCAACAGAGCGAGAAACACGGCTAGAGCAACTGAAGCAAAAACTGACGGAGATGCCATCCAAGACCTTTGACTATGCTGGTTATCTGCGAGACATGGAGGATCACAAAACTGCGATCGCTACCAATGCCGCCAACTATGACACATGGTTGGAAAAAATCCGTGAATCTAGTCTCGAAGACGATAATATCGAGTTTTTAGCAGACTTCCTCAACCAAAGAACCAAGCTGTTTCAACGTCAGATTCAAACCAACCTCAATTATCTTAAACCCGGTCAGCAACTATTTGACCAGATGCTTGGTAGTATCCGAGGCATTGTAGAGATTGAGCAGGCAGAACGCGATCGCGCTTTGGAAAAAGCCCTGAGAGATAAGGAGAAGGCTGATCAAGCCCGAGAAAAAAGTTTAGAACGTTGGATTGCCTCTGTCGGTATTGGTTTAGGGGTTAGTGGTATTTCTTCCCAAACCGATGCTAAACCTCTAGAAGCGATTTTGATCAAACTAAACCCGAATGTATCGATAGAAAAATGCCCTAAAGCTGAACTCCAGTCTTGCTTGAGTTACATGTTCTGGTTTGTGCTATTTCATGTTTTGGTCGGTGTTGTATTTGGTGCGATCCCTGGGTTAATTGTGTATCGCATTATTCATCGGTTATCAAAATGATAAGGTTGTAGGGTGGGCAAAGACCGTTTAGTTCTTTTGATAATTCTAGATAATAGAACTTTGCACACCCTTTCTGTTGGTGGGCAAAAACCGTTTAGTTCTTTTGATAATTCTAGATAATAGAATTTTGCCCACCCTACTTTCTATTCCCTGTTCTGTTCTATTCCCTATTCCCTGTTCCCTTTGCTAAAGCTGATACGCGACACGCTGATAGCTGATAGCTTACCTATAATTTTATTATTTTGATAACGAATTTATAACTCAAAGTTAAACTTTGTGATATACGGTTAGCTCTGGAATCAAGTATACAGGCTTTCCTATGGTAGTGAGGTACAGCTTAATCGTGTTAAGAATGATTGCTTATTTATAAGCAATCGTTACAAACCATTGACCCCCCTAGCGTGTACCTCACCGGATTAGGAAAAGCTATAGCAGCACATGAATTATTAGTAACATTTCAGAGCAACCGATAGAAAGAAGCCAAGGGTCAAACCAAGGTAACAATATTCGGCAATGGATTAGTGTTATACTATTAGTATATCTGCTAATTGTAGCAGTTTGCATGATTGGTTCGGGTTTTAAATCCGCAACCGGATCACAAGCTAAAGAACTCTTTGCCTTTGCCACTAATCCTTTCTTAGGACTAATCGTTGGTACCGTTGCCACAGCATTAATTCAATCATCAAGTACCGTAACCTCAATTATTGTTGGTTTAGTGGCTGGAGGCTTACCGGTAACCACTGCTGTACCAATGGTGATGGGGGCAAATATCGGTACCAGTATTACCAATACCTTAGTGAGTTTAGGTCATATTGGGGATAAAACCGAATTTAAGCGAGCCTTTGCTGCGGCTACAATCCATGACTTTTTTAACTTACTTAGTGTAGTCATTTTTCTGCCCGTTGAGATTATCTTTCATCCCCTAGAGAAGATTGCCTATTTCTTAGCTCAAAATTTGGTAGGAGGCGGTTCTCTAAGTGTCAAGGATTTGAACTTTGTCAAGGCTGCTACTAAGCCAGTGGTGGGTTTGTTTAAAACAATAACTCACATTTTACCAGCGCCCTTTGACGGTATTGCTTTGATTATTTTAGGAATCGCGATGATTTTCTTGACCATTAGCTTTATTGGCAAACTGCTTAAAGTCCTAATGGTCGGTCGTGCCAAAGATATTCTTCATACAGCCATTGGTAAAGGGCCAATCGCGGGTATTGCTGCTGGTACCTTTATGACAGTTCTGGTTCAATCTTCCTCCACTACCACCAGCTTGATGGTACCCTTGGCCGGTGCAGGGCTATTTGGCCTAGCGCAAATCTATCCCTTCACCCTCGGTGCCAACATCGGCACTTGTATTACTGCCTTGCTAGCAGCGACCGCTGTTTCTGGCGCGGAAGCGGTTCCTGCCCTAGAAATTGCCATGGTTCACTTGCTCTACAACGTGCTTGGGGTGGTTATCATCTATGGCATTCCCTTCCTCTGTCGCTTGCCAATTGTCAGTGCAGAAACCCTCGCTGCTGTGGCTAGTGAAGGAAAAGCGATCGCATTTGCCTATATCATTGGCGTCTTTTTTGTGATTCCTGGCATCCTGCTTGGGGTTACAGTCCTGTTGTAATAGTCAAATGTTGGTGAGGGACTGACCACATAGCGTAAGCATTCAGCTATCAGCTATCAGCGTGTCGCGTATCAGCTTTGGGCCTGTGGCCACCGGAATTGAGGTGCGAACAGCTTTTGAATAAAATAAGCACCTCAATTCCCGTTAGCCATTCGCCAATGGCCAAGGCTGACCGCTGACCGCTGATGGCTGACCCCTGAATGCTTACCACAAAGCTAAAGGCGATGCAGCCAGGTCTTGGCAGAAATCCCTTCATCAAGGGCGCTGCATCGCTACCAACGTGCTACCC
This sequence comes from Moorena sp. SIO4E2, assembly GCF_010671945.1. NCBI lineage: Bacteria > Bacillati > Cyanobacteriota > Cyanophyceae > Coleofasciculales > Coleofasciculaceae > Moorena > Moorena sp. SIO4E2. Next base: position 613 of record NZ_JAAHIE010000493.1, on the reverse strand, counting down.
GCACCTCTATTTTTCCCGACTCCCGACTCCCGACTCCCGACTCCCGACTCCCGAAGATATCGTTAACTTTTGTTAAGTTTCGCATAAGTTCCCGAATTCGGTCTGATAAGTCAATAGCGGAACAAGTTAATTGTGCCGACTCGACCTACCTAGTTTTTTTTGAAAGGGTGTTCACACCTTTATGACTTATGATGCTGTTGAACTCTGATCAGATTTTCGATTATTTAGTTGAGCATGGTCTCTGCAGTCAGTCAGAGCAAGCTCTCACTAAGATTGAGCCCAAGGATTCAGCCTAGGGCTAACGGGCTACTTGAAAAGCTACCCTTGCCAGCTATCAGCTCTTGATAAAGCCCTAATCCCAAAAACCTACTCTACATCAGTTCAAGTCAAGTTCCCATACTTTAAACAGTTACAATGACTGACTATCTTGATTGATCAGCCGTTGTCTGACATGAGTTGATACCTGAGGGGGTGATCACAGTTTTGGTGTGTAAGTCCTGCTCGGGTACCCACAAGGGTACTGTCAAAACCTCAAAAAACAACGAAACTAGAGAAGTTGATTAAAGCTAGTCAGTTGGATAGTTCTCAACTACAGCAATGTAATAGATCGAAA
>NZ_JAAHIE010000492.1:0-5324 GCF_010671945.1 Moorena sp. SIO4E2 | reverse complement strand
AGGGAACAGGGAACAGGGAACAGGGAACAGGGAACAGGGAACAGGGAACAGGGAACAGGGAACAGGGAAGAAAGAAAAAATCCTGTGTACCTCATTAAGATAGAAACCACTATATTATAATTTAAGTAGTTAATAATTGGGTAAGCATTCAGCTATCAGCTTATGGGCTATGGGTACGCTACTTGAAGTGCTGAGGTTTCTTTTAAGCTGACGGCTGACGGCTGACTGCTGTTGGCGTAGCCTGCGCGTAGCGCATATGCTTACATAATTGGAATAAGTAAATGGATGAGTTGACTATTAAAGTTGTTGGATATACTGAACGATTATCAGAAATTACGTTAATCAGGGTGCAGGTTTTTCAGATTGAACAAGGGGTAGCAGCGGATTTAGAGTTTGATGGTAAGGATGAAATAGCGAAGCATTTATTAGCCTATTGGAATAATCAGCCAGTAGGCACAACTAGGGTAAGATATCTAGATGATAAAACGGCAAAAATAGAACGGTTAGCTGTCTTGTCTGATGCTAGAGGTAAGGGCATTGGGAAACAGTTGATGATTAAAGCATTAGAGTTAGCTGACCAAGCTGGAATTAAGGTAGTGGTAGTTCATGCTCAAGAGTATGTGAAAGGGCTTTATGAAAAGTTAGGTTTTGAAGTAGTGGGAGACTCCTTTGAGGAGGCTGGTATTGTTCATGTGAAGATGGTGAAGCAGTTAATATAATTTAGCTAAAAAGGTGACAATAAATAGGTAATCGTGATGCATCGCTACTGCCTAGTCTCTACTGCCTAAAACCCTACACGAAATTACGTCATCGAATTGAGAATTGCTATATTTGCAAATGGTCTATGGAATCAGATTTGCGGTAGGGATAAACGCGATCGCTACCCGGTGATTGAGAGCGCGAGCGATTTTTGGCAACATCGAAAGGGAGTGTCCTTCATCCTTAAGAGCAAGGAGACTCCCGTTATACCCGCAGGGTTAGTGGGAGACGGGGCTTATAAAGTGCAGACGCAGGTTCCGCACACAGCCCCTCAGGAATTGCGTCCGTTGACGATGTTAATGAAACCGGTTAGAATAAAGATGGTCAATGACCCACCCGAGACGATGGATTGACCAAAGGTCACGCTTCGCGAACAGACAGCCTACACGAGCGAAGTCCAGTAACCTGGCGGCGCAGCAAAATCGGTAGACCGGGAAAAGAGGATGGGGCAATGGAAGTCCAACCCTTGAATCAAAAGTACATCAATACTTTGTAAAAACTCGACACATGAGAACCGCAGGGCTTGCGGGGATAGTCTGTGGAGCGAACGTAAGACCATAAAACCCCTTGAGGTGCGCTTTCCGTAGGCGAATTAAATTCGCCACGGGTCGCACCTGAGGGTGGAGGCTGTTGCTATGAAACAGAAAACCTAAATCGTGAGGTTTAGGAATCCCCCGCTATAATCGCTGGATTTAGCGGTGGGAGGATGTCAAAAATCAACTGTGCTACCTCTGCATTGATAGAGGCTTCTGCTACCATTGCCTCCATCTCGGGGTCGGTACGAATCTTATTGTTAAGAATTTTAATGGCATCGGAAGTCTTAGCCATTTTCTTCCTGCTCTACATAGGTATGAACATCTGGGTTTTCTTAAAATAAACCCTTTCTCAAGATTGCCCGTTCAATATCTATTTACTCAATCACTACAGATAAGATTGTTGTAGCTAATTCATCTGAGCACTTAGCAATCACCACTATGAAAAGACGCTTTAGAGATCCACTCATTTTAGGACTAATTTGGCTAGGGAGTGGATTTTGCGATCGCATTTGGTTTGCCCTAGATCACTCTGTCCCAGCTTGGGACCAGGCCGATTATTTGACTGGTTCGTTGAATTACTGGCAGGCGTTGCAGCATCCTCAGTGGTTCTCTGGGGAGTGGTGGAGCAGTTTTTGGGCAATTTCTTCAAAAGTCCCGCCATTGACTTATATTATTGCCGCAATGGTTCAGCAAATGTTTGGAACCGGACCAGAGCTAGCTACGATAGCGCTAGTTTTATGCAGTGGAGTGTTAATTGCTTCAGTTTATGGATTAGGGCTGGTGTTATTTAACCGCCGGGTAGGGTTATGGGCTGCTGGTTTAGTCGTGTTGTTACCAGGACTATATCGCTACCGTTTAGAATTTTTGCTGGATTATCCATTAACCACAGTAGTCAGTTTGTGTTTTTGGTCTCTGACAGTGTGGTGGAGTTTGGGAAGGGCCAAGACACCCTTATCCCGAACCACAGTAAGACAAGGATGGTTGTGGGGGTTGGGGTTTGGGCTTTGTTTAGGATTAGCCTTGCTAGTTAAGCAAACCGCCTTATTTTTTCTATTCGTGCCAATCGCTTGGGCTGGGGTGAGGGTTCTGTGGCAGAGGCAATGGCAAAGGTTAGCTCAGTTAATCGGCGGTTTGCTGGTATCAGTTTTGCTATTTGGTCCATGGTACCGGATTAATTGGTTGTTGATATTGACCTCTGGGAAGCGAGCAACCATAGATTCCGCGATCGCAGAAGGAGACCCAGCCCTCAATACCCTTGATGCTTGGGTTTACTACTGGAAAATCTTACCTTACCTGATCTCTTGGCCGCTGTTGTTAATACCGATAGTAGGACTATTAATTTATGGGCTCAAGTATGGGCTCAAGCAATCCGCGATCGCAAAACCGAACAATCTGCCATCCCCCCATCCCCCCATCTGGTCACTAACCTGGCTAGGGGTCTTCATAGTGGGTGGTTATCTATTGTGTTCATTGAATATTAATAAAGATGCTCGCTATATTTTGCCATTAGTTCCAGTGCTATCAGTGTTTCTGGCTTATGGCTTAACCTGCTGGACTAATCGTTGGGGTAAACCGATGCGTTGGAGCACGGTAGGGCTAGCAACTGTACTGATGATGTTGAATCTATTTCCATTAGGAGGTAGAGGATTGACTCAATTACTGAGTCCCCGTGTACAACATTTGCCCTACTTAGGACAGCCATGGCCTCATCCGAAGGTAATTGCTGAAATCATTAAGACTCAACCTTACTTGCGCTCTAACTTAGGAGTATTACCGTCAACCCCAGACATTAACCAACACAACTTCAATTACTATGGTGCATTAGCCAATTTCCAAGTATACGGGCGTCAAGTGGGAACCCAAGCTAAACAAGTGAAACAGGATATGCGATCGCTTTCTTGGTTCCTCACTAAAACTGGTGCCCAAGGGTCAATCCCAGAATCCCAAGCAGCTATAGTTCAGGCAGTTGAGCAAGGGTCAGAGTTTGAGCTACACCAGACTTGGGAGTTACCCGATACTAGCCAACTGAAACTGTATCACAAGCGGCAGCCACCAATAGCCGTAAAACCATTATCGATAAAACCTGCGGGTGACCAATCATCCATAAAACCCACTAGTTTCAATGGCAATGGTTCACTGAGCACTACTCTCACTTCAAGTCCCAGAGTTAAATTAGAGCAAGTCACCATACCAGAAACATCTCCTGCTGGAGTACCTGTACCAGTAACTTATCAGTGGACTGGTTCTTGGGAGCAATTAAAATCTGGCATCGTTATCCTAACCTGGCAACCGGTAGATTTGAAGGTTGGTAAGTTGTTCGCGAAGCGTGGCCTTTTGGCCAAGGTTAACAAGTTGAAGGTTGGTAAGTTGTTCGCGAAGCGTGGCCTTTTGGCCAAGGTTGACCCGTTGTTCGCGAAGCGTGGCCTTTTGGCCAAGGTTGGCCAGTTGTTCGCGAAGCGTGGCCTTTTGGCCAAGGTTGGCCAGTTGTTCGCGAAGCGTGGCCTTTTGGCCAAGGTGGGCCAGTTGTTCGCGAAGCGTGGCCTTTTGGCCAAGGTTAACAAGTTGAAGGTTGTTCGCGTAGCGTGGCCTTTTGGCCAAGGTTCAACCGATACTAACCTGGAACCTAACAACCTTCAACCTTCAACTGATACTAACCTTCAACCTTCAACCGATACTAACCTTCAACCAAACAACCTTCAACCTTCAACCGATACTAACCTTCAACCTTCCACCCAAACTAACCTTCAACCTTCAACCGATACTAACCTTCAACCTTCCACCCAAACTAACCTTCAACCAAACAACCTTCAACCTACCTTTCGGGAACGCCAAAGGCGAACAACTCACCGATGGTTACACGACCATGGTATTGCCATGGGAGAACTACACTCTTCCCAATTACCACCTGCCAATTCTCAATTTCAAGTCATTGAACGGATGGCGATGTTTCCCCCAGCAGATATCCCAGCTGGAAGCTACACCCTGAAAGCAACTTACCTGAATCGACAAACTGGCGAAACCTATCCGATACAAGTACCAACAGTTACCTTGACCATCGATCCCGCAGCTAGCCCCATACCTGCACCAGAACTAGATTTAATCACCCAAATGCGGATATTATCCACTAATTTACCTAAAGGACTCAATGGCCTAGAACCAGTTTTTGAAGAAACTGCCCGCATTAACCAGTACGATCCGATTCAGGACTACTTAGAACAAGCAGATTTAGCCTTAAGCTATCGGCTGGAATCGGAACCGAATAACCTAGACTTGGCCTATGCTCTGGCCTTGAGTAGGGTATTGCAGCAAGATGTAGAAGGTGCGATCGCAGCATTAAAGCGAGTCACCCAACTTGACCCCCAAAATCCCTATGCTCACGCTTATCTTGCCTTCGTCTATCTCTATGATTGGGATGGAAAAGATGGGGAAAAAGCCCTGAAACCTGCCCTTAAAATCAACCGGACTATTCCCGAACTACAAGCCCTATCTGGTATAGCTGCCTTGATGCAAGGTAATGTGTTCAAAGCTTGGAGTGTTATTCAGGGATTAGATCTTGAAAGCGATCGCTAATTGTAAGCTATCAGCTATCAGCGTGTCGCGTATCAGCGTGTCGCGTATCAGCTTTGGGCCTGTGGCCAAGCTACTGTTCGCGCAGCACCTCAAGTAGCGCAATCGCTGCTTTTGAATAAAATAAGCACCTCAAGTAGCGTGAGCCTTTAGCTCACGGCTGACCGCTGACGGCACCTCAAGCAGCGTGCGCGTAGCGCATATGCTTACGGCTAATTTTCTTTCATTGTGAATAAATTGTGAATCAATGTGTCAATAATACTAAAAAATTTAGTCTTCGTCTTCTTTGGGTCTTTGCGTTTACTCATACCAATTTACCGATACCGATTACTTAATATAGCAGTCGCCAGGGCAGTTAGGACATGACAAAAGTCTCACACCCTTTGTAAGCGATGCAGCGCGGTCTTGGGGGTTTCCCCCATGAGCGACTGCATCAAGAAGCGCAAGAGTTTGACTTCTGAC
>NZ_JAAHIE010000491.1:0-5328 GCF_010671945.1 Moorena sp. SIO4E2 | reverse complement strand
ACATCCGATACCAGTGTCACATAGTTAAAAATGCCCCAATCCAACTGTAAATAGGAACTACCCAAATAGTCTGAGTAAGGAACTCAGTCATCACGCCTTGACCTCATCATTTCATTGAATCAATTAAATAAAAATCGGTACTAATTAGCCCAAACGGATTTTTAAAGTTACGATTTTCCTCGGTTTACAGCTAATAATGTGGTGATTTGTCTTAAATCATTAGTATTTTTATAACTTTATCAGTTAAGGGTTATCTTGGACATAATCCAGGCAGATTTTTCCATAATATTTTTTTGATCATTACCATAAAACGTGGTTATTGACATCATGACAAGTAACCTTTATAGAACCGATAACGCTAACTGATTAAAGGTCAAGTCGGGCTTGACAACTGATCAAGCTAATGTATTAAAGCTCAAATCAGGCTTGACAAGCCATCTATCCACCCATCTCTCCTTAGTCAGGTTAGAGCGACCCAGTTCCCCGTGTCGTAACCCAGGAACTCGGTGACCGCACTCAAATTCTGGCGCTTAGTGAGGATTACTTATCTAAAAGTTATAAAAAAATTATAAAACAAAAGCAACCATTCTCCAAAACGGTTAATTTTCGTTAACTAATCTAGCTGACCCCCTCGGAATGTTAAGTTTTGTTAAGGTCTCTCATTAAGAAGTATTATCATATTTTATATTGTCAAATACGCCAAGGTTCTCTATGCTTAGTTTTGGTTGTCCTTTAAACAAAGATGTTGGGGGCATTCCCCGTCTACTATCTTTGTTTGAGCCGGGGTGTTAGCGTAGCTTGGCCGAAAAGCCAGGGAAACAATGACTTTTGGTCAGGCAAACCCACACCCCCCTCCACCCTTTAATCCCCCCCAAACTAACCATGAGGCGGATTAAGCGGGGAGCAAGGGAAGCACAGAAGCACGACCAATACACTTAGCTACCTGATTTAGCTAGGTGAATTAGCTAGGTCAGTTAGCTAGGTCAGTTAGCTACCTGCAATGGGCTTGGTCGGCTCACGTTCTGACGGTGTATCGAAAAGGCCGATTTACCCGGCAACATTGCAGTTACAGGACTTACGCAAGTGCCCCATAAATCCCCCAATTCTGGGGGACTTTGACATCATTACCCCCCAAGCGAACAATCCCTCGCTTGGGGGGGCAGGGGGGCAAAACCAACTAAACTTCGTAAGTCCTAAGTTATCTGCAATGCCACAGAAACCCTAACTACACTGCCCTAACTACACTGCCAGGTGAGTTAGGGAGCGTTCATCACTATTATTTGACTAATCCACTAGGAGAAAAGCGAAATGCCAATTGCTGTTGGAATGATTGAAACTGAGGGCTTTCCAGCTGTTGTAGAAGCAGCTGATGCGATGGTTAAAGCCGCTCGCGTCACCCTTGTGGGTTATGAAAAAATCGGTAGCGCTCGTGTAACCGTGATTGTGCGGGGAGATGTTTCCGAAGTGCAAGCTTCCGTATCCGCTGGGATAGAATCAGCAAACCGGGTGAATGGAGGTAAGGTGGTATCAACCCACATCATCGCTCGTCCCCATGAAAACTTAGAGTATGTCCTACCAATTCGTTACAGCGAAGCTGTGGAACAGTTCCGTAGCTATTAGCCAAGATGCTCCTAAAAACCATAGAGAGTCTAGAGGCAATTGGCACAAGCTTGGGTGCTGAACTGGTTGGTATGCAGTGACTATAGGTTTAGCAAAGAGCGCTTATATGCCGTCACAACCATCCCACGTGTGGTCAGCGCGTGGGTTGATCAAAATCTTGATAAACGTCTAGGAGTAAAATTCATGTCAATTGCTGTGGGAATGGTGGAAACCCTTGGTTTTCCAGCGGTTGTAGAAGCCGCAGATGCTATGGTGAAAGCGGCTCGTGTCACCCTTGTGGGTTATGAAAAAATTGGTAGCGCTCGTGTAACCGTGATTGTGCGGGGAGATGTGTCTGAGGTGCAAGCTTCCGTATCCGCTGGGGTTGATAACGTTAAGCGTGTCAATGGAGGTCAGGTATTATCTACCCATATTATTGCTCGACCTCACGAAAACCTGGAGTATGTTCTACCAATTCGTTATACCGAAGATGTGGAACAGTTCCGGGAGAGTACTAACGCCATCCGTCCGATGAACCGTCCATAATCGTCCGCCAATTTGAGATTCAAGACATGCCGGTGTCAAGTAGGGGATGTGCTTACCATGAGGGGAGAGATTGCTTGATCCACTAGTTTTGGCTTCGCCATATAACTGCTCCCTAATCCATCTCCCCCCAAGTCCTGTCACCCCAAGTCCTGTTATAAGTTAGGTCAATGCAAATTGCCAAGGTCCGAGGCACGGTCGTTAGTACTTATAAAGATCCTAGTCTTAGAGGAACTAAATTCCTTTTCCTGCAATACCTAGATGATGCAGGAGAACCACTCCCCAAGTATGAGGTCGCAGCTGACATAGTCGGTGCTGGTATAAATGAGTGGGTGCTAGTCAGCCGTGGCAGCGCGGCTCGGCAAGTCGGTGAGAGTGACAAGCGTCCCATCGACGCTATGGTGGTGGGGATTATTGACACGGTCAGTGTGGACAATAGCATGCTCTACAGCAAAAAAGACCAGTATTAGTGAGTAGGTTCGGACAATAGTAGCTTTGGGTAGTAGCTTTGGGTAGTAGCTTTGGGTAGTAGCTTATCCCTGGTTATCCATTGCTCGATTCTGACTTGAGCCCTATAGCTTTCCAAAGCAGTTATTTGTAACGATAAGCCATAACGGTAGAGGTTAACTATTAACAATCCAGCAATTTCTGCGTGATTACAATTCCCGAGTGGGAGCAGCAGAAATAACTAACCCCAATCCTCAAGTGTGGGGCTTGACAAAAATCTATTTCATGACAGTGTATCTCAAATAAAAATTAGGAGGAAAACATCTATGGCATTTAGCACCCAGGCAGCTCCCCCAACACCGTGGTCAAGGAATCTGGCCGAACCAAAAATTGATGACACAGCTTATGTGCATTCTTTTTCCAACATCATTGGAAATGTAGAGATTGCGGCCAATGTATTGATTGCTTCGGGAACCTCGATTCGAGCTGATGAAGGGGGAGCATTTTACATCGGTGAAGGCACTAATATTCAAGATGGTGTTGTGATTCATGGTCTTGAAGAAGGTCGGGTTGTTGGGGATGACCAGAAAGAGTACTCGGTCTGGATTGGCAAGAATGCATCAATTACCCACTTGAGCCTGATTCATGGTCCTGCTTATATTGGGGATGATTGCTTTATTGGCTTTCGCTCTACGGTGTTTAATGCTAGAGTTGGCAAGGGCTGTATTGTGATGATGCATGCCCTTGTTCAGGATGTCGAAATTCCTCCCGGTAAATATGTGCCTTCCGGAGCGGTGATTACTAATCAGCAGCAAGCTGACCGACTACCGGATGTAGAAGAGCAAGATAGAACGTTTGCTAACCATGTGGTGGCAATCAATGAGGCATTGCGGGCGGGTTATCAGTGTGCAGAGGATGATTCCTGCATGATGCCCATCCGCAAGGAAATTGCCGAAAATGCTGACTCTAATGGTCATAGTAGCCCTGATAGTTCCCATAAATCTTTCAGATCAATGTCTTCAAATACAGGATTAAGTTCAGAGCTTCAACAACGAGTTCGTCAACTGTTAGGCCAAGGATACCGAATTGGTGCTGAATATGCTGATGAGCGTCGCTTCCGTACTAGTTCCTGGAAGAGTGCTTCCGGAATAGACTCCGATCGTGAATCAGAAGTGCTCCAATCCTTGGGTGATTGTCTGGCAGACCACGCTGGTGAGTATGTCCGACTAATTGGGATTGACCCGAAAGCTAAACGCCGGGTGTGTGAAGAGATTATCCAAAAACCGGGTGGCCAAGTGTCTCGGAGTTCCAGTGGATCTGGTTCAAGCAGCTACAGCCCCTACAGCTCTGCTCCCCAACCTGCTGCGGCTGTATCTAACAATGGCTTAGAGGCATCAGTGGATGATCTAGTTCGTCAACTGTTGTCCCAAGGGTATCGCATTGGTATTGAGTATGCTGATGAGCGTCGCTTCCGGACTAGTTCCTGGAAGAGTGCTCCTGGCATAAACTCCGATAACGTATCACAGGCTGTGGCAGACCTGGGAGCTTGTTTGGCAGACCACGCTGGTGAGTATGTCCGACTGATTGGGATTGACCCGCAAGCTAAGCGCCGGGTGATGGAAAAGATTATTCAAAAACCTGGGGACACTGTCAACCCTGGTGCTAAATCTGCCCCTAGTAGTAGTAGCTATACTCCCCGTTCAACGCAATCCTCAGGATTTAATGGCAGCAGCGCTTCTGGTTCATCCTTGAGTCAAGATATCATTGATAAGATTCGTAACTTGTTGTCCCAAGGTTTTCGCATTGGTACTGAACATGCGGATAAACGTCGATTCCGCACCAGCTCTTGGCAGAGTTGCTCCCCCATTGATTCTACTCAGGTTTCAGACGTGGTTGAAGGTCTAGAAACCTGCTTGGTTGAACATTCGGGTGAGTATGTAAGGTTGATTGGTATTGATCCGAAAGCTAAACGGCGTGTTCTAGAGACGCTGATTCAAAAGCCGTAAATTATAAGTATAGCACAGGGAACAGGGAAAGAGGGGGAAGTGTGGGAGGTGTGGGAAGTGTGGGAAGTGTGGGTAGATGGGGGGAAGCCCCAATACCGCACTGCATCCCTTAGAAAAAAAACCGTCAAACCCTATCCCCCTAATCCCTTGCTGTCAGAATCATTCAATTTAAATCAAGACCAGCTTATTGATAGCTATTAGACTTCTTGCAACGGTAAAGAAGCCATCAAAAATGATAGTGCTAGAGTCAAATTTAATCCTAAAACCCTTTACCCAGAATTCTTTACCCCGACAATTGCAGCGAAGTCTACTGTGCCCAAAATTATGCACTTGCCTAAACTTCTATTGAGTAATAATTCTCATATACACGTGGAAGGAAATGTGAGCATTGATCCTAGTGCTGCTATTTCAGCAGGGGTAATTTTGCGAGCGGATCCAGACAGTAAAATAACGATTGCAGCCGGTGTTTGTATCGGTATGGGAGCAATTATTCATGCTCACAAAGGTACTGTGGAGGTGGAATCAGGAGCGAGTTTGGGAGCTGGGGTTCTGGTCGTGGGGAAGGGAAAAATTGGCGCTAATGCTAGTATTGGCTCCCTGACGACAATTTGGAATCATTCTGTAGAATCCTTACAAGTGGTACCATCAGCCTCCGTGTTGGGGGATAAGGGGCGTCCATTACCGGAAGAGTCTCAACCAACTCCTGATAGCTTGGAGCAGAAACCTCAGGAGT
>NZ_JAAHIE010000490.1:0-5334 GCF_010671945.1 Moorena sp. SIO4E2 | reverse complement strand
TGAGTGTATTAATTTAGTACGAGAATTAATGAGACTTAATCGTAATAAATGGAAGTATTATTTACGAGGAATGAGAGCTAAATCGCTTGTCCTGTCTGCTTTATAACTATTTTCGTCGCCCCCCCAGGGAGTAAGATTAATGAACAATCAAATTATTGATCAAGTATTGTACAACCACAAACTTTATATTGATGACCTATTACAAGATTTGCATAAATTTGTTATTCAAATCAATAAACCGGAATTACAGTCAAAAATAAGGACGATACAAAAAAATAGTAATGAACCGTTTTTGTTAGTTATTGTTGGAGAAGTAAAAGCCGGAAAAAGTAGCTTTATTAATGCCATAATTCAAGAAAAAATTTGTCAAACTGATGTTGAGCCATGTACGGATGTTATTCAAAAAATTGTTTATTCAGAGGAGCAGTTTGAAAAAGAAATTAGCCCAACGTTACGAAAAATTGGTTTACCCATTGATATCTTGAAAACTTTATCAATTGTCGATACTCCTGGAACGAATACGATTCTGGAAAACCACCAAGAGATTACTGAAAACTATATTCCTAACAGTGATTTAGTGTTTTTTGTCTTCTTCGCTAAGAATCCCTATCATAAAACAGCTTGGGAACTCCTGGATTATGTTAGTGAGCAATGGCGTAAAAAAGTAGTCTTTATACTTCAACAGTCTGATTTAACTAAACCAGAAGAATTAAGCCGAAATACTCAGAGAGTTAAAGACTATGCTAGTCAACGACATATTGAGTCTCCTATAGTTTTTGCGACATCAGCGGAATTAGAAAACAATGGGAATGAGGAGGGGAGTGGGTTTAGGGAAGTGAGAGGATTTATTAATGATATGGTTACCGGTGGGGAGACTTACAAAATTAAACTTAAATCAATTAGCGATCGCACTCAAAACGTGATTGATGAATTAGAGCATGAATTAAAATCTATCCAACGGCAACTAGAGCTGGATAAATCATCAGTAGAACGAATCAAAACTAAACTAGCTGTCGGTGAAAAAAAGTCTCAAGATGACATTACTAAACTGGTGGATAAGTTGGCTGCCAACTATGATCTAGTTGCTGAGCAAATAAAATCTGATTTTAGCGCTGGTTTCACCTTTCCTAAACTAATCAATAAGTCCGTTGTTGGTACCGTTAAGAAAAATGCCTCAATCCAAGCCTGGATCGATCAGATCAAGGCTAAGTATGAACCAGAGCTACAGCTCTCGTTAGAAGAAACCTTAAAAGAGGGGACACTCCATTTTTTAGGGGATATTAAAAACCTAATTGATTCGTTAATACAAGATTTGGAGACTATCCAGAATTATTCCAGTAATAGCAATCTATCTATCCGAGTTATGGAGCGCCGTCATGAGGTGTTTGAAGACGTTAAGCAAAAAGCGTCTAAGCTCCTTGAAGATGCTGAGTTTATCAATTCCTTAAAATCAAACGCTAGTGGAGTCGCTACCAATATATTAGGTGGAGCGGCAGTAACAGTAATTGCTGGCCTATTTATGGCGATAACGGAAATAGTAATATTGGATCTTATCGGTGCTGCGTTTGCCGGAGTTGGAATTTTAGTCTCCGGGGGAGCGCTTTATCTGAAAAGAAGAATGATAATTAGCAAGATTGGCAAAAAATTAGAGAGTGATAAAACTAAGTTGATATCTGATATTCATCAGCAACTTACCTTAAAGTGTACTCTGATTTATGAAGAAATTAAAAGAGTATTTGGAGATTTAGACGATTATGTTGAAAAAGAAGAAGAAGGACTAGAACCAATCCTTAAGGACTATAGAACAATCCAGAGCAAGGCTAGAGATTTATTAGTGATTAGTAATGATTAATGGTTATTGGCCGTAACTATTGGGTTATGGCCGATGAATCTGTTCACTATTGCTGGCACAATCATAGTTGTTGAGGCCAACATCTAGAGTACTCATGCCCTGAATAGCTTTAACTGGTAGCTGTATTGCTAGCTTTACTGGTAACTGTACTGATCTCTCAATCAATCCCAAAATCTACTAAACATCACGGGGGAGCACTGTGGCTGTGGTAGTTCTAGCAACTTTAGCTATAGAAAGGCTATCAAATGTGATAGTATAACCTTGAGTGAAAAATTGGGTAGTTTCAGGGGTGAGGTCTATACGCCTCTAGCTTTAGATACGGGGTTAGTCTGACCCCTCACTTAAAAGAATTGAGCTTTTAAAGTATTGAGCGATTCGGCGTTTTATTTCTTTTATTTATGTTATAATGCTATGGCTGGCCTACCACAGGTGAAAATTCGTCGGTATCACCAATTAATCTACGACGTAAAGCGATGGTAGTAGCAAGGGAGCGAAAAACCCTTAAAACGCATGGACTCGACAGAGTACCGACCAAAGCGCCAAAGTTAGTTTTTTTAGTGAAAGGTAGGGCGGGGCACGCCCAAACCCTGGATGACTTATTCCAGTACGCTTGTGGAGATCAGACCGCTGGGTACACTTGCTCAAACTAGATAATACGTTTGTACACGGTTATTCGGTGCGAGGAACGGCAAAACCCTTGTGTATTAAAGTCAGTTCGTCGAAGCAAGAATCCCCCGGCATAAGCGCCGTGGGGAGTGTCAATGTAAGCCTAACTTGGTCAACTTAGACCAGACTTAGCTATATAATAAGGTATTTTTGACTCTAACTCAGGAGTCCCAGGAGGGATATGAGCAGCACAGATAGCAATAAAGACAAGGAACTCCAATTCACTGCTAAAGGAACTGGATCCTCTGGATACATCGATAGGAAACAGCTGAGCGTAAAGCCATTACCCCAAAATCGTCCTATTGCTACAAATGTTAGTGAAGGGACAGATGAACTAATGGGCTATCTTGACTAAGGGATTACTTGTCTGGTAAACCAGTGCTTCCGGGTGTGGTTAAGTCGTTAGTGTCTACAGTGTCATCTTTAACACTTCACCCGGATTAAGCGTGTGCTAGCGCCATACTAACGTTCTAAAACCCCTCAGCATAACGCTTCAACTCCCATGCCATTCGTTTAATACCTCGTAACTCATCCTCTCGGATAAACGGTAGAAACACCCGAGACAATATACCGGAATAAGAGTGTTTGTGGACGTATTTGGTACGACCCACTCCTATTTCTTGCAAATCAAATACACATTCACTACGAAAGCCAGGGATAGAAGACACCCAACTTAGACACACACCAGGCTGAAGTTGTGTCACCAATGGCTCAAATTCTGTCTCTTCTTCATTGGGAAGCCGTCGCAGCGACAGAAAGACTTCTTTCCCCTGCTCAAACCGTAAAGTTGAGTCACAATCAAACAGAAATGTGTTCCAGTACTTCCACTGCTGTTTATGGAACAAAATTTGCCAAACCTTCTGCCTTGGGACATTGATCTCAATGTCAGTATAGAGACTTGTCATGTTAGTAAATAGCAGTTTTACCGGCTTCAAGTACTGTTATTTTAGATTATGGTAAATGGGAAAGCATAGAAGGGTGGACTACACACAATAATAACACGGATGCACGGATGACTTAATCCATGCCCTAAATCCGCTGTTTGATATTATTAGTTATCAGTATCTTATGTCTACTGGTTCCTTTGAAAAAAACAGTTTGGATTGGCAGTTGCAGCTGCTGCAACGACAATTCGGGGAGTGGTGGGAGCTGACAATGTCTCAGGTGCCTCTTGACCAACCCCAAAGCTCACTGCCATCTTGGTTACTGTCTCCTATACTAGGCCAGGGGATTAGGATAACGTTTTGGTTACTTGTGGCTGTAATCCTAAGCTGGCTAGGGGTGCGACTGATCAGAGCATTACATCCTTATATTATTTCTTATTACCAACAACTTACTCAAGCTGCAAACAGAGTGACAAAACGACCAGTTCGAGAATTATCAGTGGTCAATTGGTGGGAGCGATCGCAAAACTATCAGCAGCAGGCTAACTACAGGGAAGCCTGTCGTTGCTTGTATATGGGGATGTTGCAGCAATTACACGATACTGGCATTGCCCCTCGCCATCCTAGTCGCACGGATGGAGAATATCTACAACTCATCCAGCAATTACCGCAACCTAAACCATACCAAATCTTACTGATCACCCACCAGCAGTTGTGTTTTAGTAACGCCGAAGTCTCTAGTCAGGTTTTTGAACGGTGCAAGGAGGCTTATCAACAGATGAAGGTTGTTCGCGTAGCGTGGCCGAAAGGCCAAGGATAAAGTATGTTCGCGTAGCGTGGGTGAAAGGCCAAGGATGAAGGATGAAATTTCCTAAGCGTCGGTTAGGGGTAATTAGTGCGATCGCAATCGTGGTACTAATGATGATTACCCTGGTAGCTGCTCCAGCTAATAATAAAATCAATAGCGGTTCTACTTACAGCCGCGCTCCCTATGGCTATGGCGCTTGGTACGCTTACATGGCAAAACGGGGAACTCCTGTACAGCGTTGGCAAAAACCCTTTGAGGATTTAGCGAATCAGACGGATGCTCAAGGCTCGGTTACCTTATTGCGTGTCACTAGTTGGTTGACAGTAGATGCTATTTATGGTAAAGAGCGAGAATGGATTAAACAGGGCAATAGGATGGTGATTTTGGGAGTCAAGCAGCCGGTTACTGACGCTGCTTTTAGTACTCTCCAAGAGGCTTCCACGGGAAAGGTTAAGGTTAACACCAGGCGGCGATACAAGGGTAATCAGGGGAAGAAAATTTTAAGCGATCGCTTTGGTGCTGTGGTTTGGGAAAAGCCTATTGGTGATGGTAGAGTTATCTTTGCCACTACATCGGATCTGGCTGCCAATGCCTATCAGGACTTTCCGGCTAACTATGAATTATTAGCCCAACTGGTTACTCCCTTGAAAGCAGAGGGGAATTTAACTAAGCAAAATCCCGTTTGGGTGGATGAATACCTCCACGGTTACAAAGATGTAGATGTGATCAAGCGAGAGGTAGGTGAGACTCTATTCAGTTATTTAGCGAAAACCCCTCTGTTGCCAGCCTTTATCCAAGGATTAATCATTCTTCTGGTTGCCATCTGGGCTCTGAATCGCCGCTTTGGACAACCATTGACCTTATCTGAACCAGTGGTGGATAACAGCGAAGCCTACATCCGAGCATTAGCAGGTGTTTTGCAAAAAGCAGGCAGCAGTGAGTTTGTGTTGGAAGTTGTGGGAAAAGACGAACAACTGCAACTGCAAAAAGCACTGGGATTAGGACAGACTCTGCTTGAGGATCAAGCTCTAATTGATGCTTGGGTTGAGCAAACTGGACGTCCAGCTACAGAACTGAAACAATTGCTGGAAATTCAATCTAGTAAACGTCGTATTAGGGAGTCA
>NZ_JAAHIE010000049.1:0-26019 GCF_010671945.1 Moorena sp. SIO4E2 | reverse complement strand
GGTCAGCGGTCAGGGGTCAGCCGTCAGCGGTCAGCGGTCAGCCGTCAGCAGACTTAACTCAGATTAAAAGAATGCTTATATCTTTTATTCAAAAGCTGAAAGGTAAGCATATGCCCTACGTGCAGGCTACTTGATGTGACTTCAGCTGATAGCTGTTCGTGTAGCGTGCGCGTAGCGCATAAGCTGATAACTGATAACTGACCGCTAGCTGATAGCACCTCAAGTAGCGTGGCCAACGGCCTTTAGCTGATAGCTGATAACTGACCGCTGATAACTGACCGCTAGCTGATAGCTGATAACTGACCGCTGATAACTGACCGCTAGCTGATAGCTGATAACTGACCGCTGATAACTGACCGCTAATAGCTGATAGCTGATAGCTTAGATAAAAAAATTCGGTCAAGTTTGGTTTAACCCAAATGCTTGACCGAATTCTATTGTGTAAACCTAATTGAGTACAGCTTAGCTGTCATCAAATCCAAACAAAAACTGAATCAAGGAATCCATTCTTATCAAGTTACTCAGGTACTGCTTTCCAGCAAGCACATCCTAACTCTGTTTACATTATACCCGATACTTTTTAGCTACCAAAGTCTACCAAGATAGACCTTGGCCCGCCAATGCAAGATGCAATAGCATCCAGGGGGTATCTCCCAAAGCTCTCAGGAATATCCCGCGAGCGCCATAAAAATGTCAAAACGTTAGTTCCACCGTAGGTCGAGAGCGCAACTATTAAACCCTTGGTTTTCGGCTTTAATTTAAGTTACATAATAATCCCTGTCGGTGTTACCCTAATTTAAGTCTAACAAATAATAAAAGTTTTTGGTAGACTCTGCGACATTTTCTCTAGCTGTTTACTAACCCTCCACGTAAGCATTCAGTAGTCAGCCGTCAGTGGTCAGTGGTCAGTGGTCAGTGGTCAGTGGTCAGTGGTCAGTGGTCAGTGGTCAGTGGTCAGTGGTCAGCCGTTGGCCACGCTACGCGAATGGCTGATAACTGATACGCGACACGCTGATACGCGACACGCTGATAGCTGATAGCTTAAAAATAACCTCCACAATTCTTGGCCGCCAGGGCGGCAAACCCTGGCAAAACCCTATCCTAATCTAGATATAAATACCGAATCAAGGTGGTCATCACCTCACCAGGATTTTCCGTAGGCTCGGGAGTGCTCCACTCATCGGGATAGGCGTATTTAAGGCCATAAATGGCATAAATAGTATGCCGAACTTGTTTAGGAGAACCAATCAAGATGTGCTTGACTTTCTTAGGTTTGCGACCTTGATTGTCAGGGTTTTGATTGTCATCGGAGTTGGGGTTAATGTTTTGATTCATGACCAGTAATTAGTGTAAATGGTTTACACTATAAATATATTAATAAATTAATATATTGTCAAGGGGTTTAGGAATTTTTTTTGTTACGAAATATGGAGATTGTGGAGAGGGTGGGGAGTGTTTAAAGTGTGGCCAGGGTGGGAATATCAAATAGTTTTTATTTGTTTACATTTTTGATAAAAATAATCCTATAGAGTTAGGGCAGCAGTAATCGTAGGGTGGGCAGTGCTTCATAGCAATTAAAAAGCTTGTAATCGGTTGAATCGGCACTGCCCACCGACAGTAACTTAGGGAAGTATGGGGCAGCAGTAATCGTAGGGTGGGCAGTGCTTCATAGCAATTAAAAAGCTTGTAATCGGTTGAATCGGCACTGCCCACCGACAGTAACTTAGGGAAGTATGGGGCAGCAGTAATCGTAGTAATCGTAGGGTGGGCAGTGCTTCATAGCAATTAAAAAGCTTGTAATCGGTTGAATCGGCACTGCCCACCGACAGTAACTTAGGGAAGTATGGGGCAGCAGTAATCGTAGGGTGGGCAGTGCTTCATAGCAATTAAAAAGCTTGTAATCGGTTGAATCGGCACTGCTGCCCACCGACAGTAACTTAGGGAAGTATGGGGGAGCAGTAATCGTAGGGTGGGCAGTGCTTCATAGCAATTAAAAAGCTTGTAATCGGTTGAATCGGCACTGCCCACCGACAGTAAATTAACTCGACAAAATAGTTAATTGTATTATTTTTTAATAATGTTAATCGTCAGGTGGGCAGTGCTTCATACCAATTAAAAAGCTGACAATCTCGAAGGTAAGCACTGCCCACCCTACATCTCTAATGAGGGATTTTTTCCCTCTTGCCTCTTGCCTCTTGCCTCTTGCCTCTTGCCTCTTGCCTGCTCCCTGCTCCGAACGCGCCCCGCGTGGCCTACGGCCTCAGTCCCTGCTCCCTAAAACCCATAAATTTGTACCTCACAAGTTGTAGAATTGCTATATCATTATCGGGGAGAAGAATTAGTGGACAGCAGAAAATACGCTGCAGCAACCCAGCGCAACCGGGAACCAATTTTAAAAGTACTTTTAGAGATACTACCAGCCACTGGCACAATTTTAGAAATTGCTAGCGGTACCGGAGAACATGCTATCTATTTTGCACAACAGTTAAACCCTCGAAAATGGATTCCTTCCGATATCAATGCTTCCCTCCGTGAAAGTATTATCGCCTGGGCTAAAGATTACCCTAGCGACAACCTCCATCAAACCCTTGATATTGATGTCAGTCAGCCAGTTTGGAAAGTAGAAACGGAAATACTATCAGAAATACCAGATATTGTAGCGATGGTGAACATTAATATGATTCACATTTCACCATGGTCTACTTGTTTAGGATTAATGGCAGGTGCTGGTCGTATCCTTTCATCAGGAGATATTCTATATTTATACGGTCCCTACAAACAAGGTAATAAACATACTGCACTTTCCAATGCTGATTTTGACTCCTATTTACGAGAACAAAACCCAGAATGGGGAGTACGTAATTTAGAAGATGTTGTAGACGTTGCTAATACTCATAATCTCATCCTTGAAAAAACTTATCAAATGCCAGCTAATAATCTTTCAGTAGTATTTAAACACATGTAAGTAAAATCGTAGGGTGGGCAGTGCCTAAGACCCATCCTAAAACTTGTAGTTGCTTTGATAAGCACTGCCCACCCTACTTGGATATAGTGCTACGCGCAAGGCATGCATGCCTTTAGCATGCATGCTAAAGAGAATAAAAATCATCGTAGGGTGGGCAGTGCCTAAGACCAATTTCAAAGGTTACCATCGCTATGATACTTACTGCCCACCCTACATCAACTAAAATAATTTAAAATTGCTATAATAAAATTAAGTATTTAAAACGAAGAATTATATGATTACAGTTACACGAGAAGAAATTGAGCAATTTCGGTATCAATTGGCAAATTATCCAGAGGCTTTGGCTGCCCTAAATGAGATAGAAGAAGAGGAAGGAGATTTGGAGTATGCGACTGAAATTATAGCTTCGGAAGCCGGAATCGACAGAATAGATATAAAAGAGAGTTGGTTGCAAAATTTAGCCAGGCGGTGTCGCCATATAATTTGTCAAGATGAATTTAAAAATGATCTACTCGCTGGAGGAATTACTACTTTGATTCCGTATTTAGTGCAGTCGGTAAATTTGCCCGTGGCATTGGCGACTCCAGTAGCTATTTATATAGTTAAGATTGGAGTCAAAAGTTTCTGCAATCAAGAGGAAACAAGAAACCATAAAGATTATCCATTAGCACAAGAATTAATTGCCGATAATAAAGGTAATATCGAGAAAGTATTAATTTATTTTCAGGACTATGAACGTTTAATTGAAAGCTTTGAAGATGAAGGACTATATCGTGCTATGATGGAAGTTAAAGATGAAACTCCCTTAAGTTTGGAAGAAGCATTAGCAGAACTAGATAAGGAATGAAAACCGAATATCTTCCAACCTTTCTTAAAGATCTTAAATCTCTGAAAAGCACGCCCGTTTATAGAACGATTAAAAAGTTTACGTTTCAGGATATTATTTCCTGTCAAAATCTTAGGGATATCAAAAACATCAAAAAATTAAAAGGAGAAGAAAATGCATATCGAATTCGTTTAGGGGATTATAGAATTGGTTTTTTTATAAAAGGCGATACTATCATATTCTCCCGTGTTCTCCATAGACGAGAATTTTATCGTTATTTTCCTTAAAGCAATAGAAAATTATAAAGTAGTAGGGTGGGCAGTAGAATCGCAGCCCACCGGCAGTAAATAAAATTAATCGTAGGGTGGGCAGTGCCTAAGACCAATCCCAAAGCTGGTAGTAGCTTTGATAAGCACTGCCCACCGACAGTAAATAAAATTAATCGTCAGGTGGGCAGTGTATATAACCAATTTCAAAGGTTTCCATCGCTATGATACTTACTGCCCACCCTACATCAACTACTCCCGACTCCCGACTCCCGACTCCCTACTCCCTAATGATCAAAATTGCTCAGGATCGATATTAATATAGATATCCTTCAACTCAGAATAGACATCCAACGCTTCTGTGCCTGGTTCACGGGTACCATTACCAGATTGCTTGAGTCCACCAAAGGGCATATGAGGTTCACTGCCATAAGTACCGGCATTCACTACAGCTACGCCAGTTTGGACTTTCTCACAAAACCTTACTGCACGGTGGATGTTGCGAGTGTGAATCGAAGCAGTTAAGCCATAGGGGGAATCGTTGGCAAGAGCAAGAGCTTCCTTAAAGTCTTTGACCCGGTAGAGACTAGCAATCGGACCAAATAATTCACATTGAGAAATTTCCGCGTGGGGGTCTACATTCTCTAGGAGGGTCGGAGCCATATAGAAACCAGTAGCATGGTCAGGGTCTGTTAAGCGATCGCCTCCCACCAACACCGTTGCTCCTGCTTCTTGTGCCTGTTTCACCGCTGCTATCATATTGATCAACTGTTGCTCATTAATCACTGGACCAAGGTCATCCTGGTCAGTGGGACCTAATTTTAATTCCTTAGTTTTCTCCACTAATTGGTCACGGAATTGATCATAAATGCTATCAAAGACAATGATTCGACTAGCAGAAGCACAACGTTGACCGGCATTACTGAACACTGAGAGTAAGGTCCACTTGATAGCATTGTTCAAATCCGCATCATCACACACGACCAAGGGATTCTTACCCCCCAATTCCAGGGATACCCTGCCAAAGCGCTCCCCAGCTACCCGTTGCACAATTCGTCCTACTTCTGTGGACCCGGTAAAGCTAACCACAGCGACATCATTATGAGCAACCAAGGGAGCGCCAGCTTCTTCACCATATCCCTGAATAATATTGAGGACACCAGGGGGTAACCCAGCCTCTTGAGCAATTTGTCCAACTATCCAAGCCGTGGCGGGAGTGTCTTCTGCTACTTTTAATACAGCGCTATTGCCACAAACCAGGGCTGGAAAGACTTTCCAGGCTACATTAGCAATGGGAGTATTGGCCGCAATAATTAATCCAGCAACTCCCAGAGGTTGACGCACAGTCATGGCATATTTATTAACCACACCGCTGGTAGTGGTGCGACCATACAACCGTTGTCCTTCACTAGCGTAGAATAATCCTAATGCGATCGCACCGCCAGTTTCTCCATAAGCTGAACTATAGGACTTACCGGTTTCTGCTGCTACTATCTTGGCAATCTCCTCCTGACGGGCTTTCATACCCAGGACAATCTCGTGTAAGATAGCTCCCCGTTGTACCGGGGGAGTATCAGCCCAAGCCGGTTGAGCCTGTTTAGCTGACCTTACCGCTTGCTCAATATCTGCTGCTCTTGAGCGAGCCACCTGACATAGCACTTGACCATTAGTGGGGTCTAGCTTCTCAAACCATTCTCCTGCCACTGCTGCTACTTGTTGACCATCAATCCAGTTCAAGACTTGGCTCGGTAAATAGTCTTGTGCCATTATTTTTTCCCCCTTGGAAGTGTCTCATGGTGAGTCATGATACCAATAGAAGTTCAAACAATAGCAATCAAGATAGGGAATAGGGAATAGGGAATAGGGAGTAGGAGTCTAATCTACCAAACTGTAAAACCACCATCAACTCTGAGTTCGATACCTGTGACATAGGCAGAGGCATCGGATGCCAGAAACACTAATGGGCCAAGTAAATCATCAAACTCTGCCATCCGTCCTAGAGGAACGCGATCGCAAAATTGACCTTTGAATTCCTCATCTTGTCCACCCAATACTCCTCCCGGAGAAAGGGCATTAACCCGGATGCCAAAGGGTCCCCAGTGGGTAGCAAAGTACCGGGTTAAATTCACCAGTGCTGCCTTGGATGCCCCATAGGCAGGGGGTTTTAAAAAAGGAGGGTCGCACTCCAGATGCTCATAAAACCGGGCATCGGGAGATACGCTCCCATACAAGGAACCGATATTAATGATTGAACCTCGTCTAGCTTCCAGCATCGGGCTACCGAAGACTTGAGTCACCTGGAATGCTCCCAAGACATTCACCTCAAACACATTGCGGCAAATCTCTAGGGGTATCTCTTCCAAGCTGTAGGTTTTCACTGGACCAGGAGGTTGGTCAATCCCAGCATTGTTGACAATCACAGCAGGAATGCCAATGTCGGTCAGGATGCGATCGCGGATTGCGATGATGGCAGTGCGATCGCATATATCACCCCGCTCCAAAAACAAACGAGTCTTGGGATAATGCCGTTGAAGTAGCTCAAAAGACCTTGGCACCTGAGCCAATGGTAGGTCTATCCCCACAACCGTTGCGCCAGCATCCAGTAATGCCCGACTCCACACCGGTCCAAGTTTACCTAAGACTCCAGTAACAATAGCGATTTTGCCAGAGAGGTCAAAATAGTTCACGAAGCCAACAACACCCTACAAAGCAACCTTTTCAACATTTTCCACCAACCCAGCCAACATAATCGACTCATCCACCCTTAGGGGTTTGGTTAAGACTTTACCAATCACATGGTCCAATTCATAAGGGGGTAAACCATCCCCTGGGGATTTCATCGCGATATCCTCTGCCCTTAAAACATGTCCTACAGGTAAATTATCCCCAGCAACCAGTTTTTTACCCATCTTCAAGTAAGCAGGACGTTCATTTAGGTGTACTTTCTTCACCCCATCCCCAAAAGCTTGGCGAGTGCGTCTGAGGTCTCTTACCATCTTGCGCAACCCTGTCGGTTCTAACGAGAAAGCATGGTCTGTTCCTTTCATCGCCCGGTTCAGGGTAAAGTGTTTCTCAATCACACGAGCCCCAAGAACATAAGCCGCCACTGCCATGGCGATACCGTTGTCATGGCTAGATAGACCAATCACAATATCACTGAACAGTTCCCGATAGGTCTCGATCACCTTCAGGTCAAGTTCTTCAAAGTCCGCTGGATAGCTTGCCGTACATTGGAGGATACACAGCTGGGGGTTAATCGGCATGATCGCATCATAAACCCGTTGCACATCCTCTAAAGTAGCTGCACCGGTGCTAACGATCATCGGCTTTTGGAATTGGGCAACATGTTTAATTAGGGGCAAGCTCTTAAGGTCTCCAGAAGCGATCTTATAAGCTGGCATATCCAACTCACCCAAAAAGTCCGCACTCGGAATATCAAAAGCAGTAGAGAAAAACGTAATCCCTACTTCTTCAGCATACTTTTTCAATTCCTGATATTCGTAAGCACCAAATTCTAGAAACTCCCGATGCTCACCGTAGGTCAAACCAAAACTATTTTCATGGTCATAAGGTCTGTCAAAAGCAGCTTTCGTGTAAAGGGCACGATTGTCTCGTTTTTGTAGTTTTACAGCATTCGCTCCGCATTCCTTAGCAATCCGGAACATTTCTTTACACTTTTCCAAGCTGCCTTGATGGTTATTCCCAATTTCAGCAATCACAAAGCAATCGCTATCGTCATGAATTTCAAAGCCATTAATAGTCAGTCTTCGAGACATTTTACACTCCTACAACCAATAAATTCCTATCGGTTTTTCACCACTGACCAATGGTTTACCATTAATTAGCTGAGATTTCAATACTTATTTGTCTTTTTGTCAGCATTCAGCATTCAGCAGTCAGCCGTCAGCCTTCAGCCGTCAGCGGTCAGCGGTCAGCGGTCAGCCGTCAGCTGATAGCTGATAGCTGATAGCTGATAGCTGATAGCTGATAGCTGATACGCGACACGCTAATAACTTATAGCTGATAGCTAATAACTTATAGCTGATAGCTAATAACTTATAGCGTTTCTCCCAGTTATGAGGTACGCTTGTCAACCTCAAAGTCCCCCTTATTAAGGGGGATTTAGGGGGATCAAGTTGTACCTTATGGGATATATAATTGCTATATAGCTAATAACTTATAGCTGATAGCTGATAGCTGATAGCTGATAGCTGATAGCTGATAGCTGATAGCTGATAGCTTTTACGATAACGGCTCGACTTCAAATGATCTCGGTCGTAAATATCCTGGACAATGTTGAATTAAGTGATAACTTTTACGTTGGGTAGTCATCGGATCGGTGATACTAATATACCGACTGGTCATGATGTTGTGCCAATCCCGAGGGATGAGATTCCAGAAGATCGGTTGGTCTGAATTGTAGTGTTGATCAAACCCGATCCCTTTACGAAACAATGCCCAAAGATACTTTTTCAGTTGCCATAACCAACCTGCTTTAGCATACTTTGAGTACCGTTCCGCATAAAGGGCTTTATAGTGCTTTTGCCTCTCCATCATTTGGGCATATTCTGGAGAATTAGGATCCGAACTCCAATTCCGGTAATGATGAATAGCAATTTTTTTAGTATAAACGATATCATTCCCTGAATATAAAACTTTCGTGGTCAAATCCGGATCAATCCCATAATCTCGAAATACTTCACAGAATCCACCCACCTGTTTTAATACGGAAGTTCTCAGCACACCTTGGTTAACATTTAATACACCAATTACTGAGACACCACCAATGTAGGGAGCACTCACGAAGGGACCTTGTTTATCCCTTACTTTCAGGGCTACCATCGCGATCTTCGGCTTATCCTCAAGTATTTTTACCGCCGTATCCAGACCCTGATTCACAATGACATTATCATCACTTACCCAACACACATAGGGAGTATCTACCAGTCTGAACACATCATTATAGGCTTTAGCTTGACCAAGCTTTTCTCCCACCAAAATCGGAATCACCTGTGGATTTGAGGATGCGATCGCATTTAAATACTCAATAGTGCCATCATCAGACCCCGCATCAGTTACATAAATTTTCGTAGGGGTTGATGTTTGTTCAAGAATACTAGTAATACATTGCTTCAGAAGACTCAATCGATTATAGGTACCAACAACAACAGAAAGTTTCATGGTTGCTTCACTCCTCACCTTCACTCCTAAAAATTAACGTAAGCATTCAGCTATCAGCATTCAGCTATCAGCATTCAGCTATCAGCATATGCGCTACCCGCACGCTACGCGAACAGCAGTCAGCGGTCAGCGGTCAGTGGTCAGTGGTCAGCCGTAGCACAGGCCACAAGCGTGATGTAGCCCATAAGCTAATAGCTATTAGCTGATACCTGATACCTGATAGCTGACCGCTGATAGCTGATACCTGATAGCTAATACCTGATAGCTGACCGCTGATAGCTAATACCTGATAGCTGATACCTGATACCTGATACCTGATACCTGATACCTGATACCTGATAGCTGATACCTGATAGCTGATACCTGATAGCTGATAGCTTGCACAACCCTAACGGACATACAAACAATGACAGAATAATGGCTGTCCCGACTTGATAGAATTAATTTGATTTTTAATTCCCGCAAATCGGTAACCCAACTCTACCAAACATTCATGTACCTCTTCAAATAATGGTTGTTCCTTATACAGGGGAACAAATGACATTTCTACCAGAACACATCGCCCTATTGAAAATAGCTTTTTACCTCCCTTTATCACTTTATCTTCAACCCCTTGGACATCAATTTTTATAAAAACATCTCTCTCAAATTGATCAGACTCTAATTCTGACTGTAATAGGTCATCCAGGGGGCAAACCTTTACTTTCATTTCACTTTCTCCTGATGTCTGTGGAAATTCCTTCTTACATAGTTCACTGATTCTTAACATGGAAGAAGCTGGCCCATAAGAATTCTCATAGAATAACTCTTCTCCTTGATAATCCGACAACGCTACATTAAAAATTTTTAGATTAGGAATCTTAGCGCCTTTCCCTTCCAAGTCTGATATATAAGATGGCAATGGTTCAAATACATAGGTCTGTTTAGCATTGAAGTAAATGGCTAAAAATTCCGCAAAATCCCCATTATTTGCTCCAATATCAATTACCGTCTTAATCGAATAATTTTCACGAAGCCATCGCCATAGCTCCCTGCCTGGATCGGGACTCGCTTCAACAATTTGTTTGTAGTCTGAAAGCCTTAACAACTTTAAATTCATGGATGCTAACAGACGATTTACCAACCGACCAATTTCCTGTTTCACCGAAGCCATTTAGTTACTCCTATAAAACTTAATAAACTAAGTCCATAAACTGGTCTGCTGTTCTATTTTTGTCCTCATATAACCTATTTACTCGTCTCCGGAGATCCCGCTTATATCGATGATAATAAATTCCTTCCCATCGCTTCAAGTAAGCCTCTCGGTCATGGTCTAAAACAGCATTGTTAGTCTGGCGAACCGCTTCATTTCGATCATAATAATGTTCAACATAAGCCCCTGGACAATCTACAATTTCATAATTAAGCTGCCACATCTTTAAACAGAGATCACCATCAGCTTTATAAAAGATATATCGCTCTTCATCCGCCCAGTCAACTGCTGCTAGGGCTTCTTTTAAGTACATACCATGATTAACAAACAGTTTGCCACCAAGGGTATGTTGTACATAGTACTCTTCATCCTCTGGCCAATTCCGAAAATAGAAAGCTACTCCCCCTATTTTTCCGCCAGCTTTTTCCACCTCTTCAAACTTGTCCAACCCTAAATTAACCGCATTCGGTAATAGCAGACAATCATCACTGATCATCAAAATATATTTACCTTTAGCTGATTTAAAGCCAAGATTCATAAAATACCCCCAACTGCGACGCTTGAGTGGCTTTCCTTGGAATTCCCCTCGGTTATGTTGGATGATAGTAATAATATCTTTCTGCTGAATGAGCCATTCTAAAGAGCCATCCGTTGACCCCCCGTCAATCACAATGATTTCATAGGGAACCCGAATCTGATTATCTCGAACACTTTGAATCGCTTTTTCCAGTAAAGGTCTACGGTTATAACTCCCAATCACCACCGAGACGATGCAGGTTTTCTCAGAGCTAATTACCGGTTTAGCGAAAGACTTTAATATCTTCAAATGACTCAATTGTCCTGGATTAGCTGGTCCTGGATTAGCTAGTTTAATAGGAGAATGAGTCAATGAGCCATTATACAATTGTTTGACTTGACGAAAAGGCTTAGCTAGAATTTTGATATAGTTCATAAGGCACTCCTGAACACACCTGTATGGAGCCATCACCATTAAGCGATTTAGCTTAATCTGATGTGGCCGTTATAGTTGCACCCTCGGGGATAATGATATCAAACTATCCCATTGTTTATGTTATAATAACAAGTCATTATGGATAGATAAATCTAAAAATTTTCTGAAGGCTGGCCGAGTCCGTAGGGTGCGTTAGGGGCGCGCCTTGCCATCATATTCAACTTCGTAGCCAGTAGCCCCGTAACGCACCACCCAAGGGCTTGCCCTGATTTTCCGCCTCTTCGCGCCTGGTTGGGATAGTCCGTCCGGAAATTGATCACGGGCAAGATGCCCGTTCCACGCCTGATCCCCGTTCCACGCCTGATCCCCGTTCCACGCCTGATCCCCGTTCCACGCCTGATCCCCGTTCCACGCCTGATCCCCGTTCCACGCCTGATGCTCATGGCACCAAGATGCTCATGGCACCAAGATGTCCATGCCACCCACCGGGTCAAACAGCTTTAATGAGATGCACCAGATGCTTAATCCTTAGACGCGATCAATTCCCAACCGTTCCGCTGGATAGATAAAAGGAGAACCAGACAAGATGCCATCACAGATAATATCCAAACCCGGATCTGCACCAGGAAGTAATTGGTCTAGGCTAGTAATATTGAGCTTTACGTAAGGATTTTCCGATAGGGGTTCGGTAAACTGTAGGGGAATCATGCGTCTGAAAAAGAAATGGTAGGCGTACATCCTCGCCCGTTTCAGGGAATTAGAATCTAACCGTTCACCAAGGGGTAGCTTATCCAAGCATTGGAAATACTCCTCTGCTGTCGAAGGATCCATCGTGATTCCCTTATCTCGGATCCAAGCTTCACCACCAACGATCACCGGAATGCCTACACTGGTCAACTCTACTCCAGTTTTTGTCCCATAAATAATCACCGAATCGCACTCCATCATCGCTGCATAGGTACTCACAGGACTTTCTGGAGGAATGATGAAAATATTTTTAGGCAATTGAGACCAGACCTTCTTGATTTCTGGCAACAATGGTTGGCGAGAAGGCAACGTTCCCCGAATCTCTGCTGGATGAATCCGAATCAGCAGTTGTAAGTCAGAACGTTTAGCAAAATACTCAATCGTCTGGAGTACCCACGTTAGCATATTCGGAAAAGCATTAGCGCGATAGTGCAACTGGGCATCCCACATCACATTGGTGAGCATCCCAATCACCGGCTGGTTCAGGTCAAGCCCCATCTCCTCAGCATTTCGGCTAAATTCTTCATCAGGTTTTTCATGAAACCAAATCCAATCCCGAGTGCCTTGCCATCGACTTTTCAAATACTGTAGGATGTCATCTGTCATTGCCTGATTCCAAGGCATGGTTTCCCAGGCATGGAGAGGCTCACTGAGCATAGTGTGATGATAAGTGTCTCCATGGCTAAAAATAAAGCAACGCTTGCGGTAGGCAATCGTCCAGTTAACCACCCGCACTTGGCGTGAGCGACACACCTCACCAATGATGCCATGAGGTAAGTAGATGCCATGATTGAAGCAAGCAGCCTTAAAATTATAGTTACACAGTAGCTTACTGATAGCATACGCAGTCAGCAAAGCCCCTTCAAAATACCGACGCACCACGATTTCACTGTTGGGTTCGTTATCTAGATTCCCGCTGGTAAAATAGCGCAGCGCCCCAGCATAGGCGTGTTCACCAATATTCCAGTTGCCCAGGCAATAGTTTTCAATCTCTGATAGCCTTACGTGTGCTGCGATCTGTTTTGCCTCTAGCCTGTCGAGCCCAGTGAGCAGTTCACTGAATAC
Organism: Moorena sp. SIO4E2; assembly: GCF_010671945.1. NCBI lineage: Bacteria > Bacillati > Cyanobacteriota > Cyanophyceae > Coleofasciculales > Coleofasciculaceae > Moorena > Moorena sp. SIO4E2. The sequence continues at coordinate 12,825 of NZ_JAAHIE010000049.1, read as the reverse complement.
ATGGTTCGTCAAATGCAACGGTTGATACAGATAACGACCGGTTGCAAAACACTTTTGGCACTTGATCGTTTCTAGATCATAGTTTTCAATCCTTTCTTGAGGTGTATCTAGTTTTTGAAGATTGAGGCAGGCAGGCAGAGAATGGTCACACAGGAGAGTATGAACCTGTGCTCCTCTGAGGGTAAGGGCTACTGCTAGTAGGCTTTCTGGTAGTGACAGTGGCGCTGACCCCCCTACGGTAGTTGCTATTAGGACCATTGGTCCCTGGTGAGACCGTTGCTTGGCTTCTCTCCAGAGGGAGGGGTTAGTTTCGATAATAGCTCGCCAATCTAACAAGTTACTTTGCCCTAGTTGCCAAGAAAGCAAGGGACTTGGCTCTAGTTCGTCAGCACTAGTCAGAGACATATAATCAAGTCAGATACTTACTTCTCAAGGGATTATAACAAGTTCCTACTCGACAAATTTCCCTAAACTATGATAAGAATATACACACCGAAACAGAACGGTTGCGCGATGAAGCGTTCGCAAAGCGTGGCCTACGGCCTCAGCTTCCGCGCTTATGCGATTAGCCCAAAGGTCTACGCTACGCGAACGCGCCGTAACCAAAAGTGCGGGGTGGGAACACGACAGGGCGAATTTCTTCGCAGTATATGTTATGGTTCTAAAAATGCGCATCTAAGAACCAGTGGGGAGGCTAACTTGAATCCCTATATATTCGGTTCTATATATTCATATTCGGTTCTATATCTTCGGTGTATAAATTATGACCTTATCCCTCAAGGCTAACACCGCACGGTGGCAACTTCAGCGCTATTGGGAGTTGCTGTATATATTAACAGAGCGAAATCTGAAGGGACGTTATCGAGGATCGCTTCTGGGAGTATATTGGTCTTTGTTAAATCCTTTGATTATGACAGGACTATATACAGCAATTTTTGGTGCTACCTTTGCCTCTTATTATGACAACTCAACCATTAACTATATTCTGGCGGCTTTTACTGGGTTGCTTGTCACTAACTTTTTCTCCGCTTCAACCAACCAAGCATTAGTCAGCGTAGTTGGCAATGGTGCCCTGTTGAATAAAGTTCGTTTACCAATCAGTGTCTTCCCAGTTTCAACCATTGCTGCTAACGTGTTTCAGTTAGCTGTTGGCAGCTTTCCTCTCCTAGCTATTGTCACGTTGCTTACTTCAAAAAGTGTAGTCAATTTGCTAGCGTTGAGTCTTCCGTTAATCGCATTAATTTTGGTTAGTATCGGCCTCGGTTTTTTCGTCAGTGTTCTCTATGTTTTCTTTAGGGATTTACCTTATTTCTACGAACTAGTATGCTTTGTGATCTGGATTAGCTCTCCAGTCTTTTATCCAGCAGCAATTGTCCCAGAGGCGGTTCAACCCTTTTTGTTTTTAAATCCCTTATTGCCGATTATTGAAAGCATTCGACAGATTTCTTTGTCAGGAGGTTTGCCAGATGTAGGGTTAATTGGACACTCATGCCTAAGTGCCATAGTAATTGTATCCTTAGGCTGGACTTGCTTTCGAGTTTGGCAGCCTCACTTCATGGATTTGTTATAGATGACAGAAGAAGTTATTAGACTCGATCGGGTTTCATTGTGGCGAAGAACCCAAGAAGAGTTTTCCTATGACCTCAAGAAAACCATACTATCGTTTTTGGAGGGAAAATACCGCAAACCTTCCAGGAATTTAGTCCTTGATGACATTCATCTAGCAGTAGAAGCTGGGGAAAAAATCGGCATCATTGGACCGAATGGTTCAGGAAAATCAACGCTACTTAAAGTTATCTGTGGCATATTAAAGCCGACAGGGGGTCAGGTATGGATCAGAGGTGAAATCGCTCCTCTGATTGAGCTAGGAGCTGGATTCGATCCGGAACTTTCGGTAGTGGATAATATCAAACTCTATGGCGTGATGCTAGGTTTCTCTAAACAAGAGATGAAACTCAGAACCCCATCGATTTTGGAGTTTGCTGAGCTAGAAGACTACAAGTTAATGCCAGTGAAAGGATTATCCTCAGGGATGTCAGCGCGGCTAGGCTTTGCCATTGCCACTGATGTACAGCCAGATATCTTAATTTTAGATGAAGTGTTATCCGTAGGGGATCAAAGTTTTAGAATTAAGTGCCAGCGACGCATGGAAAGATTTTGGGAGGCTCATGCCACTGTTTTAGTGGTCTCCCATGATTTATCCTTTGTGCGCCATTACTGCAAGCGGGTAATTTGGTTAGACAAAGGCAGGATAAAGTTAGCGGGAGAGAGCAATGAGGTAGTCGATTCCTACTTAAATAGTGTTAAGGAAGTGGTTTAACCTTAAAAAAAGTTAAAAGTTTTAAACAAAAGTTAAAAGCTTAAGGTAAATGAAAGATGGTAATCTCAGCAGTTGGAATATAGTTAAACCTATAGTTAAACCGTCAGCTATCAGCCGTCAGCTATCAGCCGTCAGCTAATAAATGGGAGGTAGTAAACAAGCATCGGGGGGCTGGTACGGTTGGTTAAAAATCCCTGCTCATTTCACTGATCCAATCCCGTGCATTTAAAGCGCCTGGTAGCACCATCTGTAGCCCATAAGCTGATACGCGACACGCTGATAGCTGACTGCTGAATGCTTAGGTTAAATCTGTTAAACAAGTCTTATCACCCTAATAGTGATAATTTTGAGGAGGAGCATGTGAGGATTTCAATTATCACTGTATGTAAAAATGCTGAGCGATTTATAGAACGAGCGATCAAGAGTGTCGTCTCTCAGACCTATGAGGATATAGAGTACATTATTATTGATGGCAACTCCCAAGACAAAACTAAGGAGATTGTTCATAAATATAGTGATCACATTAGCAGATTTATTAGCGAACCTGATGGCGGTATCTATGAAGCCATGAATAAGGGAGTTAGGTACTCCTCTGGTGAGTTTATTGCTTTTATTAACTCAGATGACTATTATCTTGATAAAAAGGTAATCCAAGATACCGTTAACTTCCTGTTGGCAAATCCCTCCTGTGATTTTGTGTATGGAGACCTAGAGGTTAGAGAGCAATCTGGGTCTTCCTTTTTAGTGAAGCCTCCCATGCCTGAAGATGTAGCTGATGAACTGATTTGTGGATGTTTGCCTCACCAAGCCAGCTTCTCCAGAGCTAACTTGTTTTTCTCTAAGATAGGGCTTTTCAATGAACGCTACAGAATATCATCGGATTATGAATGGTTTCTGAGGCTAATCCAGAATGAGACTGTGAAATTGTGTTACTATCCTCGCACAATCACATCCTATTATGCAGGAGGACTTTCTAGTCAGTTAAGACTATCCCTACCTGAATCCTATAGTATTCAGAACCAATGCCCAATGTATCAAGATTCCTACTGGTTGAACAGAAGAATCCTCAAATATCAGGAGTTCGTCATTAACCTGAGAGAATGGCTTCAAAATGCCGAAAACGGTAGAAATACACTAAATCTCAACTATACAGCTCTTGAAAACAAATATCAAGCCGTTGAAACGGAATACCATGCCCTAAAGCTTGAATTAGAGCAAGCCCGGGCGAAAATTGCTGAAATTGCGAAAATTGTTGAGAGGGAAACCGATATAAATCAGAATGGACAAAGTTCTAATATCAAACTCAACTTGACGAATTTGGAACAAGTCTGATTAGGATAACAACTTAGACTAATACCTTAGACTAACAGGTTATAAATACTATAGGGATACTAAATGAATTGTGATAATTTTTGTTCCCTGTTCCCTGTTCCCTGTTCCCTGTTCCCTGTTCCCTGTTCCCTTTGTTATAACAAGTTAAACTTCTTAATTATTGCTATTTACTGCCAAATTTATGGTCAGGTGTGTGTGAGGGGCTGTGTAATATGCCAAGTAATAGGTCAGAATCCGAACTAGATTATGTGATTCCTCCTGAGATTAAAGACGACGATTTTTATAGAGCGATTCAGAGGATAGCTCGGGAAGAAGATATCAAGACGGTTCTAGAAATCGGGTCTTCATCCGGTGCGGGAAGCACCGAAGCGTTTGTGAAGGGGCTGCGGGAAAACCCGTCTAATCCAGTGTTATTCTGTATGGAGGTTTCAAAACCTCGTTTTACTGAGTTAAGGGAACGCTATCGGGAGGATTCTTTTGTAAAGTGCTACAATATTTCATCAATTTCCCTAGAACAGTTTCCTAGGCAAGATGAAGTCAGAGAATTTTATAATTCCCATCGTACCCCTCTAAATAACTACCCTCTTGAACAAGTCTTGGGTTGGCTTCGTCAAGATATCGATTATGTTAGGGAAATGGGAACCTCTGGAGATGGGATTGAAACGATTAAGCAAGAAAACCAGATCGAGGATTTTGATCTAGTCTTAATCGACGGCTCCGAGTTCACGGGTGAGGTGGAATTGGATCAGGTTTACGGAGCCAAATACATCCTACTTGATGATATTTGTACCTACAAAAATTATAGTAATCACCATCGGTTATTAAGAGATAAAAACTATAAACTGATTGAGCAAAATGCGTCTGTGCGCAATGGTTACTCCATTTTTGCTAAAGCGGGTAGTCACCATTTAGGTGGGCAGTCAGGTCAAGCCTCAACCCCTCTTCCCATCAATTTTTTTACAATTGTTCTCAATGGTGAACCCTTCATTCGCTACCATATTGACGTCTTCAGTAAACTGCCATTCCCATGGCATTGGCACATTATTGAAGGTGTAGCGAAATTGAAGCATGATACTGCCTGGAGTTTAGCGACGGGTGGGTATGTCAGTGATGAAATTCACCACAACGGTCGTAGTATTGATGGCACCACAGAGTATCTCGACCAACTGATGGAACGCTACCCTGACCAGATCACCGTCTATCGCAAACCTGATGGGGTTTTCTGGGAGGGCAAGCGAGAAATGGTGAATGCTCCCCTTGAGAATATCCAACAAGAGTGTCTGTTGTGGCAGGTAGATGTGGATGAGTTGTGGACAACTGAGCAAATCTGTAAAGCTCGACAGATGTTCATCGACCAACCTGACAAGACGGCTGCTTTGTTCTGGTGTTGGTATTTCGTTGGAGAAAATTTAATTGTCACCAGTCGCAATTGCTATACACAAAACCCCAAACAGGAATGGTTGCGCCTCTGGAGGTTTAAACCAGGAGCTGTCTGGGCAGCCCACGAACCCCCAAGGCTAGTCCAACCGTGGTCAACTAATCAGTCTAATCAGTCAAATCAGTCAGCTAATCAGTCAGCTAATCATGGGCAAGATGTAGCAACCATAAATCCATTCTTACATCGAGAAACCGAAGCGCAGGGACTGGTCTTTCAACATTTTGCTTATGTAACACCGGAACAGTTGCAGTTTAAGGAGAGCTACTACGGCTACCAGAATGCTCTGGCCGACTGGCAGGGACTACAGCAGCAGTCTGAATTTCCAGTTTTTCTGCGTCAACATTTATCTTGGGTTGAGGATGAAACCCTGGTTGAACCGGCGGATATCTGTGGTATAGTGCCGATTGCTCAGAAGCAGCCTGACGGCGAAAAATGGCAGTTTTTGCAACTGGAAGAATTTCAGCAACAAACTATGAAGATTGAAAGACCATTCCCCCAAATTGTGCTTGATGGGGTATTTTTCCAATTTTTTCCTAACTCTGGGATTTCCCAAGTCTGGAAGTCTTTGCTAGAGGTATGGGCAACTAATGGCTTTGGGAACCATGTGATTGTTTTAGACCGGGCTGGAACGGCTCCGAGGATTCCTGGAATTCGCTATCGCCCCATTCGAGCTTACGATTACAACAAAACGGGAGCAGATGCTGACTTGTTGCAGGAAATCTGTGATGAAAAAGGGACTGATCTATTCATTTCCAGCTACTATACCGCACCCCTATCTACTCCTTCTGTATTTATGGCTTATGACATGATTCCAGAAGTGATCGGAGCCAATCTTAACGAAGCAGGTTGGAAAGAGAAACATTACGGTATCTTACACGCCTCACGTTATATTACGATATCCGAAAGTACGGCTCGAGATCTGATTAAGTTTTTTCCCCATATTTCCCGGTCAAAGGTAACGGTAGCTCACTGTGGGATCAAAAAGGTTTTTTCCCCGGCAAGCGATGATGATATCGATGAGTTTAAGACTAAATTCAATGTGACAAAACCCTACTTACTCTTAGTAGGAGAAAGAACAGGTGTTAATGGCTATAAAAACGCTATCTTTCTATTCAGAGCATTATCTAAGCTGGTGGATAAGGAAGAGTTTGGGGTGGTTTGTGTAGGTGGTAGACCTGAGTTAGAACCTGAGCTAGCTGCCCTGGCAGCAGGAATAACAACCCAGGTTCTGCCCCTGAGTGATGAAGAATTGAAAGTAGCTTATTCTGGTGCGATCGCTCTGGTTGTCCCCTCTCTGTACGAAGGCTTCGGATTACCAGTTACCGAAGCAATGGTGTGTGGTTGCCCTGTAATTACCTGTCGTCACTCCTCTCTTCCGGAAGCAGCTGGGGAAGCAGCATTGTATGTGGATCAATCTAATGTTTACGAGCTGATTGATGCTCTGTACAAAGTTCAAAACCCAGAGGTTCGTAAGCAGTTGATTGCTGATGGTTTTGAACACGCGAAGAAATTTTCCTGGTCAAAGATGGCCGAGACTGTGGCAGAGGTTATGGTCGAAACTGCTAAGACCATCAAAAATGATGGTACTGGTATAGGTTCCCCCCTTTGGGGAGAATTCAGGAAGTTACAGGCTCAAATCCAAGAAAAGCTACCCCCAAGTCCGTCCCTAATTCAAGTTCAGCCAACTCAGCTTCAGTCAGGGGATCTCGAAGAGCAATTGAGGTACGCAGAGGCTCAACTTCACCAAAAACAGCGGGAACTTCAAGAAGCAGGGTCAACTCTAGCTGCAATGCAGTCCAATCAATTCTGGAAACTGCGGTCAGGCTGGTTTCGACTAAAACCCCTGTTAGTTCCACTAGTTAGTCTAATTTTAGGGATCAACTTACTACTGCTATCTACCGCAATGTATGCTAACAGGACTCTAGTGCAACTAATGTCATTCGTTTCTCCTATCCAAGGAAATCTATTCTTTAGTCTTGGCGGTAGTTTGTTGTCCATTGCACTAATGTTAGGTATGGTGGGCTATCTGGGCTATATGAAGCCTCAGGTTCTCCGCCGGGTCAGAATTGTCATGGGTGGTGGGGGATTAGCGTTGATAGGTTTGACGGTACTACAAAACATTAACCTGTTGTAGATAACAGCCCAGTTTTCCAAGTCTTAATTCTTAAGACCCTTTATTTTTATTCCGTCTCTGGGGAGTGAATTAAAAAAAGGGTTTTCAATCCGGACTTGTGACCAGACTTAAGTTCGAGCTAATTTATCAATACCTGGGTGTAACAACAACATGACACAAACCTTTAGAGATATCTGTTGGTGTGGAAATACTGAGCTAACTGAATTTTCCCCCGACTACTTGGCGTGCTCTGAATGTGGCACTCTAGTGTCAAAAACTGGTTTGAGGTCTGAGCAGCTTCGTGTACAGGATGATAACCATGACTTCTACGGTAAAGAATACTGGTTGTCTTATCAGACCGAGCATTATGGTTTTCCTGATATTCGTCAACGAGCCCGTCAAGACTTACCAGAGCGATGCCTCCACTGGTTGCGTACACTGATGGCTTATAAACTACCGCCAGCCAAAGTGCTTGAGTTAGGTTGTGCTCATGGTGGCTTTGTGGCAATGATGGGCTGGGCAGGTTTTGATGCTATGGGTTTAGAACTTAGCCCTTGGGTGGTGGAATTCGCACAACAGACATTCAATATGCCCATTTTGTCAGGACCGATCGAGGATCAGCAACTAGAATCGGAATTGTTTGATGCCATCGTACTCTACGATGTCCTGGAGCATCTACCTGATCCAGTGGCTACCATGAGCCATGGGGCATCTCTTCTTAAGGAAGATGGTATTTTCATTGTGCAGATGCCAAATTATGAAGAGGGTAAAACCTATTCAGAGATGGTTGCTCAAAAGGATAATTTTTTACACCAAATGAAATCTATTGAGCATATCCATCTTTTGAGTAGGCGAGGGGTGTCGCAATTCTTTAAAAACCTCGGTTTTGAATTTCTGCAATTTGAACAACAGTTGTTCGACTATGATATGTTTTTCGTAGCTAGTCGGCAGGCTTTGGTGCGCTATACTGATCAGCAAATTAGTTACTATCTGCTCAAGAGTCCATCTGGGCGAATGGTTCAGGCATTACTGGACAAATCATCTGAGTTTAATCAACTCCAAGTTCAGTATCAAAATATCCAAGTTCAGTATCAAACTAGCGAGACTAGGCGTGCTGAGCTTCTGAAGATTATTGAGCAACAGGATCAAGAGATAGCTTCCTTGCGCTCTCAGGTCAGTGCAACTGTCACAGACCTCCAGCAGACTAAATCACAATTAACCCAAGCCCACTCAGACCTTCAACATACTCAGTCACAATTGACCAATGCCCACTTAGATCTACAACATAGTCAGTCACAACTAAATCAATCAAACTCAGAAGTTCAGCATACTCAGTCACAGTTAGTACATGCTTACTCAGAAATTCAACATACTCAGTCACAATTAACCCAAGTACATTCAGACCTTCAGCATACTCAGTCACAATTAACCCAAATACACTCACACCTTCAGAATAGTCAGTCACAATTGGCACAGTCACAGGAAAAAATTCAGGATTTTCAGCAAAATCAATTACAGCAGATTCAGAACCAACTGAACGAAACTGAGACTAAGTTGAAGGTAATTAATGTAGAAATTGCGGCGATGAAGACCAGTAAGTTTTGGAAATTGCGATCGCTCTGGTTCAAATTAAAAGGGTTTGTTGGTTTTCCTACAGATAACGAATAAAATTTTCAATAATTAACGTCAGCTAAAACAGGAGTTTAATCATGCTTGATACGGTACTCAATCAAGTTGTCAGTGCTAAGGAACCATTCAACAGTTATGAGACGGTGAAAGAAGCTGTTGAAACCATTGATGGTTTCCTAGTTCCTGGTCAAGAAGAGTTTTTATTCAATAAAGTAAAGTCCCTTCCTGAGGATGCTCTTATTGTTGAAGTTGGCTCTTATCAAGGAAGGTCTACGGCAGCTATGGCGTTTGCCTGTGTAGGAAGTAATCGCAAGATCTACTGTATTGATCCATGGATAGGGCAATGTCCGGACTTACCTGAAAAGAGTGTCTTTGAGGTCTGGAAAGAAAACCTTGAAAATTACCAACTGACTCCCTATATCAAATCGTTTCAGGGATATTCTTCAGAAATTATGAAGCGTTGGGGTGAATTAACTGGAGAAAAGACGATTGACTTTGTGTTTATTGATGGTTCTCATGAATACTTAGATGTGCTGACTGATTTTGGGTTATTATTACCCCTGATGAAAGTTGGGGGATGGATGGCTTTTCATGATGTTGTTGAAACTTGGCCTGGATGCGACTATCTATGGCATGATATTGTAAAATTTCGTCTTACAGACCACGAGTACTCAACGACCCTTGCCTGTGGTCGAGTGAAAACGACTCAAGAACTCTCGGAGGAATTACAAGAACTAAATGAATTGCGGACATTGCTAGTTCAATCACAACAGCTTCAAGAGAGCGGAAGCATAGAATTAGAACAATCTCAAACTAAGCTAAAACAAACTCAAGAGCAATTACAAGACACTCAAGACCAATTACAACAAACTCAAGGGCAATTCCAAAATGCCCAAGTAGAGCTAGTTCAAACTAAACTTAAACAAACTCAAGAGCAATTACAAGACACTCAAAAGCAATTACAAAACGCTAAAGGTAAAGTAGAGCTAGTTCAAACTCAATTTAAACAAACTCAAGAGCAATTACAACAAACTCAAGAGCAATTACAACAAACTCAAGAGCAATTACAAAATACCCAAGTAGAGCTAGTTGAATCCCAACAACTTCAAGAGAGTAAAAGTATAGAACTGCAACAAACTCAATACGAATTACACCACAGCAAACTAGAAGTGGCGGCCATGAAGACCAGTAAGTTTTGGAAACTGCGATCGCTCTGGTTTAAATTTAAAGGGTTGGTTGGTCTACCAATAGATAACCAATAAAATTTCAAACAATTAACGTCGAAAAAATTGTTGCAGTCGATTGTAATTTGAGTCAGGCATAGCCTGACTCAAATTACAATCCGAGTTCACTCAGGTTCACTGTGTTTACTTTCAGCAATGGCAGATTGAACTTGGCTAGAAACGAAACTCTCGCTCTGTGCTATCCCAAATGGGGTTGGAGGGCTTTCTTCAATTCGCTATTATTAATTTATGGGTTTTGATATCACTCTCCTAAATTCGGATGAAACCCCATCCTGCTCTTCTTTTCAACCTTTTTGTCCTGTACTGAAGTGAGGGGTAGACTTTTGGCAGGAAAACATGTACTCTAACTTATTAGTTTTTCAAAGTCTGAGAGGAAATAAATGGGACTCCCAAAGCTCTCACCGCCAAAACAGTCTCTAAATCAGTCTCTAATTACTGACTTGACTGATAGGAGAAATCTAGTCATTGTCATTCCTTCATTTAATGACTGGGAAGCTCTGGAAAAGCTACTGCTACTTATTGATGAGATTATTATTCCTCAGGGCACCAATTTAGAAGTTGTTATTGTTGATGACTATTCAACGATGCCCATCCCACATTCACTTACTCATCAAGAACATCGCCAGATTCGAGCAGTTAACATCCTTCGACTTCGCCGCAACCTTGGTCACCAGAGAGCGATAGCGGTTGGCTTGTCCTATGTATATAGCCACTCAGACTGCGACTGGGTTGTGGTGATGGATGGTGATGGGGAAGATAATCCCTTTGCGATAGAGCACCTCCTGAATGTCTCGGACAAGACAGGTAACAATAAAATAATTTTTGCTAAGCGGAGTAAGCGCTCTGAAAGCTACACATTTAAGTTTTTATATTTCATTTACAAAAAGCTTTATCTCCTGCTTATAGGGAAAGAAATTAGCGTCGGTAATTTCAGTTTATTACCTGCTTATTTATTGAAGAACGTCGTAGTAATTTCAGAAATTTGGAATCATTACTCATCAGGCATTTATCGCTCTCGAATTCCCTATATTGAAGTAGATGTGCCCCGCGCAAAGCGACTAGCTGGACAGCCCAAGATGAACTTAGTGTCCCTCGTGACACATGGCTTGAGTTCTATTGCGGTGTACGGAGATATTGTTGGGACGAGAATCTTATTAAGTATCGTAGTTTTATTAGTTATTTTATTGTTGCTCTTAGGCTTAGTTTTGCTGATTAGAGTCTTTACCGATTGGGGGATACCAGGCTGGGCCACCTACGTGTCGGGTTTATTAGTTCTATCTATGTTGCAACTTGTCTTAATCGGCACTGTTTTCAGTCTGATCATTCTGTCAACGCGCAATCAGTCCAACTTGATTCCAGTTCGCGATTATAAATATTACGTTGATGATTTCTTTCCTTTAAAACCATGAGCCAGTTTACCTATGTCGGGACAGAGTTAGAGCTATTTGCTCAAGCCAATAATTGGAAGAACTATATAAGAGTATTATTAAGCAAATATATCAAAGGTGATGTCTTAGAAGTTGGGGCAGGCATAGGAAGCAACACCCGTTTACTCTGTCGCTCCCAATATAGTCAGTGGTTGTGCCTAGAGCCAGACAATCAGCTTTTCCATGCTCTAGAAAAATCGATTGATTTAAATGGTATCATCAACTGTTATGCCCGCAATGGAACTATTGATAGTTTGACTAATGAGCAATTCTTTGATTCAATTTTCTACATTGATGTTTTAGAACATATCCGCAATGATAATCAAGAAGTCATCAAAGTGTCTCAACATCTAAAAGCTAATGGAAATTTAGTTATTTTAGGTCCGGCTCATCAAAGATTGTTTACTCCCTTCGATGCAGCTATTGGTCACTATCGTCGCTATAGTCAATCCAGTCTTAAAGCAATAATACCAGATAATCTCAAGATTGTTAAATGTCTCTATTTAGATAGTGTGGGTTTACTAGCTAGTCTAGCTAATAAACTGATACTTAAGCAAAGTCAACCAACTTTAAAACAAATACAAGTATGGGATAGATTAATGGTTCCTCTCTCTAGAAAGTTAGATCCTATCTTCAGATATAAATTAGGAAAATCAATTCTGCTAATAGCAAAAAAAATCTCCTGATCAAATTGATAAAAGTTAATTTTATAGTTTGTTTTTAAAATTAACCCTAAATTTTTTTTTGGATAGCACCATTTCCTAATTCATTTTGGATGGCCATAATAACCTCTAAAACCTTTCCAAACTCTACCACCTTGTTGAAGGTTTTTATTAGCTAAAGACACCCAATACTGGTTAGACTCATCAACATTTTGATTTTGTAAATTTTTAGGGGGTTCAAAATATTCTAGAGACTCTAAATACTCAAAATAATATTGATATTTTTTTGAGATTACCGAAATTTGAGCCAACCTTTCTCTAAGAGCTTGATAATTAGAAATAGCTACTTTATTAAATTGAAGAACTATAGGAGTAAAACAAAGCATTATCCATGAAAAAGCTAGAATTATATTAATTTTAGCAAAAATTTTTGATATTTTATACCCAAGCCAAACAAAAGCCAAAGGAACAAGTGAGATTGAAGCTACCCATTGTCTTGGTAGAATCCAATAGTTACTCCGAAAAGAGACATAAGATAAAACTATAGATATTCCCAAGGCTATAATTATTAGAAAAACAGGACTGATTAGCTCTTTAAGATAAACTTTCCTAAGTTTTGGGTAAACTATAATAATTGAGAAAATAACGAAAATGATAATA
>NZ_JAAHIE010000489.1:0-5345 GCF_010671945.1 Moorena sp. SIO4E2 | reverse complement strand
AAAAAACAAAAGATAGTAGCTGTAATTGACGGATTGGAAGACTTATTTCAAGAATTTGCTCAGAATGAAGATCAACAAACTGCTTTACGAGCGTTATTGCAAGATGTTCCTCAATGGCTGGAACAACAACCCTTTCGTTGTTTAGGAATTATTATTTTTGTCAGACAAGATATTTTAACTGCTTCTGTCCGTCAAAATTATGGTCAAATGAAATCTCGCTATCAGCCTTATAGGTTAAGGTGGAATGAAGAAAGCGTATTGAGATTAGTTGCTTGGGTTGCCGATAAAGCTAATATTTCGTTAAACTTAAATCCAGCCGAGCTTCAAGATATGAATGAAGCAGAACTGACGGAAAGTCTAAGACCCTTGTGGGGCAAAAACCTAGGAAACGATCGCTCTAGACAAGCACGTTCTGCTCCGTTTGTCATTGCCGCATTATCTGACTACAATGGACAAATTCAGTCTAGGGATGTCGTGCGTTTTCTTAAAATTGCGGCAGGACAATCCATTGATGATGATTATTGGCAAGACCGAATTCTAGTTCCCAAAGCAATTCGAGGTTGTTTGGATGAATGCAGCCAAGAAAAAATTACAGAAATAGAGCTAGAAAATGAACCGTTAAAAAGAGTATTTAATAAATTACGTCCATTATCAGCAGATCAGAAAAAAAGCCCTTTTCAACTAGAAAATATTGACTTATCTCCAGAAGACATTAGCCTCCTTAAAGAAAATGGAGTCATTATCGCTGACGGCGATAAGTATTACGTTTCAGAAATCTTTCGTTTAGGATTAGGGTTTTCCCAAAATGTTGGCAGACCAAAAATTATGGCTTTAGCTCGTCGAGCTACACAAAGACTCTAGATGATGGTTATTAACGGTTTATTGACCTCTCCCCTCCTTCAAAGAAGGTGATTGAAACGGTTAAGGGAGCAGGGGTGTTTCAAAATTCAATAAATTAGAGCGAGAGAGGGGAATAGGTTAAACGTCTTGGTTCAATAAACAATGAACCCTAACGAATGAACACTCTTCCCCAGACTCTTGCTTTACGAACTAGGCTCTCACAACTAATTCGACCATTTTTGGGCAACTAACTCAGCCAAATCTACAACCCGCTGAGAGTAACCCCACTCATTGTCATACCAGGCAACTACCTTAACCATATCGCCACCCATGACCATAGTTAAGCTAGAATCCACAATTGAGGAAGCATCATGACCCCTGTAATCACAGGAAACAAGAGGTTCGTCGCCGTAAGCCAAAATTCCCTTGAGTGGGCCTTCAGCTGCTTCTTTGAGCACTTGATTGACCTGCTCAGCAATGGTACTTTTCTCCACTTGAACCACCAAGTCAACGATAGACACATTAGGAGTTGGCACCCGCAGAGCAATACCATTGAGTTTCCCTTTCAGTTCAGGAATCACTAGGGCTACCGCTTTGGCCGCACCAGTAGAGGTAGGGACAATGTTGAGCGCTGCTGCCCGAGCCCGACGTACATCCCGGTGGCTCGCATCAAGAAGCCGCTGGTCCCCCGTGTAGCTGTGGGTTGTGGTCATTGTCCCTTTGATAATGCCAAACTGCTCATGCAGTACTTTGGCAAAGGGAGCTAGACAGTTGGTAGTACAGCTAGCATTGCTAATCACGTTATTTCCTTCGTCGGTGTAGTCTTCGTGATTAACACCCATGACATAGGTGGGGACGTCGCCTTGGCCAGGAGCAGTGATTAGCACTTTCTTAGCACCAGCAGCTATATGCTTGCCAGCTCCATCCTGATCTCGGAAGACACCAGTGGCTTCGATAACTAGGTCAACACCCCAAGAGTCCCAGGGCAAGTTCAAGGGGTTCCGGTCGGATACACACTTGACAGTTTTTCCATTAGCTGTGATGGAATTTTGATCACAACTGATATCTGCATCAAGTTTGCCCAGCATTGAGTCGTATTTGAGCAGATGGGCATTTGTCTTGGGATCAGAGGTATCATTGATTCCCACTATCTCTAACTGGCTATTCTCCCGAGTCAGCCAGCATCTCATAAAGTTGCGTCCGATGCGTCCAAAACCATTGATCGCTACTCTAATCACTGCTTCTTGCCCTCTGTAATTCAAAGTAAATATTTTCTTAATGATTCTAATAATATCGCAAAGGTTGAAACAATTTGAAACTTTTACTGAATTAATGTGGTGTGATGTACTCGTTTTGAAGCCAGATGGGTATACTTATCTCCAAAGCTGGAGGTTTTGGGAGCAGAGTCTCCTCTGGGGATGGCACAGATCTGACAGATCTCAATATTGCCTCGGCAACCTGATTTTACTCACGCCATGTCTGAATGCAGTCGCTCCCAAAGCCCCTCTCCCCTAACCAGTCTCAACCGATTAGTTTGGTATGTAAGTCCTAACCCTCATGGTTGGGAGTCATACGGATAAACCCAAAAATCACCACTAGCTCTGTTCTAGTGCTATTTTATGGGTGTTTATGGGTCTTGGGACGTTTTTCCGGATTGAGAACTCTTGTTGACGTGTAATATATACGACAATCTAGGTACTCAAAAATCAGTTATGTAACAGTTACGTTATCAAACTTAAGGTATTATTCCCCGGTTTGACAGTACAGATGTACTTATTTACCAAAAATTATTCCTGGATATGTATTTTTCCTGATATGATAGCGCGTGTTATTGGCAAATTAGGCGTGTGCGGTGTGGTGTGTAAGGAGTTAAAATGCCAAAGACTGTTGATTTCAGTAATAAACCATTTCATTTCATTGGTATTGGCGGAATTGGGATGTCAGCTCTTGCCTACATCCTAGCCAAACGCCAATTCCGAGTATCTGGCTCAGATACTCGGACAACCCATATCACGCAACGTTTGCAAGCAGTAGGTGCTCAGATCTTCAGACAGCAGTGTGCTGCCAACTTAGAATTTTTCCAATCCAGGAACGCACCAGCTTGTGAGGACGTAGCAGCTAAAACGGTTAGCACGAGTTTGAACCCAAAGGCGCTCACAGAAATATCACAATCAAGTCCGACTATATCTGTAGCTGACCCCTGTTTAGGATTGCCTCAAGTTATCTGTTCCACAGCAATTAACCCATTAAACTCTGAGTATCAGGCAGCTTTAAAGCTAGGTTGCCCGATTTTCCATCGCTCAGATTTACTAGCGGCGTTGATTGAAGACTATTACAGTATAGCAGTCGCTGGGACTCATGGGAAAACTACAACCAGTAGTTTGATCGGTTATCTACTGTGGCAAGCGGGTTGTGACCCCACCATGATTATCGGTGGTGAGGTGGATGCTATCGGTGGTAATGCCAGGCTGGGAAATGGACCATTACTGGTTGCTGAGGCTGATGAATCCGATGGTTCATTGGTTAAGCTCTCCGCCGAGATTGGTGTAGTAACCAATATTGAGCTGGATCATCCAGACCATTACCAGAAGTTAGAGGAGGTTGTTGAAATATTCCAGACGTTCGCGAAGCGCTGTAAAAATTTAGTGGGATGTATTGATTGCGAGACAGTGCGATCGCAACTAAAACCGAATATCAGCTATAGTCTACGGCGGGATATGGGGGCAGACTATAGCGTTGATGATGTAACTTATGAAGCTAATGGCACTACCGCCAGAGTTTGGGAGGGCAATCAGGTTTTAGGTCGGTTGGAGCTGAAATTGCTGGGCAAACATAATCTCAGCAATGCCCTAGCCGCAGTAGCAGTAGCACGAAATTTGGGGTTAGAGTTTGAGGCAATTGCCTCCGGGATCGCTAGCTTTGAGGGAGCAAAACGCCGATTTGAGCTGCGGGGCAAGTGCAATGATATTAGTTTTGTGGATGACTATGCTCACCACCCCAGTGAAATTCAGGCAACCCTAGCTGCCGCAAGAATTCAGGTCAACGCTGACCAGCGAATAATTGCAATTTTCCAACCTCACCGATATAGTCGTACCCTGAGGTTTCTCCCCGAGTTTAGTGTTTCCTTTAGTAACGCTGACTTGGTGGTTATCAGTGATATCTACAGTGCTGGGGAACCAGATTTAGGAGAAATTAGTGGGGAAAACCTTTATCAGGCGATCGCATCTAACCATAAGGATGTGCATTACAAACCAACTCTCGAATCAGTGGTAGAGTTTCTCAACCAAATTCTCTGTCCCGGGGACTTAGCCCTATTCTTGGGAGCCGGTAATCTGAATCAGATTATTCCTAAGGTTATGGGGTTTTACCAACAGCCTGACAATGGCTTAGTTAAGCAAGATTTAGCCCCAAAGCATCAATAATTGTCAATCAAGCTAGGGAATCGTAACTATAGACCTACCTCAGAAGGTCAGTATGATCTCAAGCCTCTACTATACTCGTGAATCAACTTTCCACGAACTCCTCTGGGTACTCTACCCCCTAGCAATTCTAGCCAATGTGACTGCCAAAAACCGATCGGCATTATTTTCATTGTGTGTAGATCCGACTCTCTACCCTGATTTTCCTGATGATAACTAGCGTGCTAACCCAGAAAAAAACTCCTTCCCAGTTACAGTTGTATATTCCAGGAACCAATTGTCCACTTCAGTCCCAGGTATCCTTAGCCAAACTCACCTCATTTCGTGTGGGAGGTCCCGCTCAGTGGTACGTCGCCCCTCGGAGCCTAGAAGACCTACAAGCTAGTTTCCAGTGGGCTCACTACCAAAAATTACCCCTAACCCTGTTAGGGGCGGGTTCCAACCTTCTAGTCAGCGATATCGGTTTACCGGGTTTGGTAATTTGTACTCGCTATCTGCGCCATACTCACTTTGATGCAGATACAGGGAGAATTACCGCCAGTGCTGGTGTACCGATTGCCCGTCTGGCATGGCAGGCTGCCAAACGAGGCTGGGAAGGGCTAGAGTGGGCTGTGGGCATACCTGGAACCGTTGGTGGTGCTGTGGTCATGAATGCTGGTGCCCACAAAAGTTCCACAGCTGATCTTCTGTTTCATACAGATGTTCTATCCCCTGATGGCTCAATGGCGCAACTCACTAGCCAAGACCTAGGCTTTAGCTATCGCACCTCAATCCTTCAAGGTAGCGATCGCATAGTCACCCAGGCCACATTTCAGTTAAAACCGGGTGCTGAACCAAAACAGGTGCGCTCACTGACATCGCAGCATTTGTCAAAACGACATACTACCCAACCTTACCACCTACCTAGTTGTGGCAGTGTCTTCCGCAACCCTGACCCCTATGCTGCTGGTTGGCTAATTGAACAAATTGGTCTAAAAGGCTACCAAATTGGTGTTGTCAGAGCTGCATTCAACCAACAACGCGATACCGCAAGGAGCGTAACCTTCGTAAGTCATGTCCTCGTAATTAACACCATCTAAATCGCCC
>NZ_JAAHIE010000488.1:0-5375 GCF_010671945.1 Moorena sp. SIO4E2 | reverse complement strand
TGAAATTCGTCAGGCAAACCAGGCTCCTCTGGGTCTTCACTAGGTAAGTCATACATAGTCGGCATAGTTTCGCTGGGAGAAAGCGGTGGGTCAGTTTGGTACATGATCTTCTGTTGAACCTGATAGTTTGAGGGTAGCACTTGGGTAAGTCACCTAGGGTCCCAGCAGTGGGTTTGTTGCTGTTTGCGTTCGCGAAGCGTGACCGAAGGTCAATCGCAATAGCCATCTCCCCAGTATCAGCTACTGAGCCAATCGAGCCACAAAGTCTTTATGTGCCTTTGAGTCTATCCCCTCCTGAAGCACTGCCAATACCCGTTGCATTTCTCCAGCTAGTAACGCCCCTACTGCCAACTGCAATCCTGGAAACACGTTACTGCTCAGCACCCCCAACTGATCGGGCTGCTGCTGTACATACTCCCCTGCATCCAATTCATACCAGCGAAACTGTTGCTCTTGCACCAGCCAAACTAGATACTCCCTTACTCCATTGCGCCGGTAAGCCCGTAGCTTGTCATGTAGGTCGTAGGAAGCACTACTGGCCGCAATCTCGACAATCAACTCCGGTGCTCCTTCTACATAGTCATCGTCACTAATGCGGGACTGTCCACCCTTTTGTTGATCAATGCGCAGAATTGCATCCGGTTGGGGCTCATTATCAAAATCTAACTGCACCGTAGGATTGTCTCCCAACATGACACCAGGGGTAGCGGCTTCATAGACTCCTAGCCAGGTAATGATTTTTCCATGGGGATTGGCATGTTTAGTGATCCTGACGGGAGATGCCACGTAAACGACTCCTTCAATCAATTCCGCTTTCTTGGTATCAGGCATTGCCTGGTATCGTCGTTCAAATTCCACCCGAGTTAAGCGATCGCCGTTTTCCAGAATGGGAATTAGCATCGGTTGTGATGTTGATGTTGCCATAAGCTGTTACCCATTTAAACTCCCTTGTCTTGATGCAATAGCGAGTGGGGGAAACCCCCTGTTCCCTTGCTGCATCGCTTTATGAAATCAGGAAAAAAACCCTGAAACTCTTTTCCCTTCTGCCTTCTGCCTTCTGCCTTCTGCCTTGCTGTTTTGCAATTTAAATGCACAACAGCTTAGACCCCCCTTACAAATCATCGGGATTGATGCCAAGGGTACGCAATTTTTCTGCCAATCGTTCTGCCCGTTGGCGTTCCTGTTCTGCCCGTTGGGATTCCTGTTCTGCCCGTTGGGATTCCTGTTCTGCCCGTTGGGATTCCTGTTCTGCCCGTTGGGATTCCTGTTGAGCGTGTTCTTTTAAAGTCTCAATCCAATTACCAGCTTCATCATACCAACGCAGCCACAACCCTTCTGTTTCTTGATATTTCCCAAGCCAGACTCCTAACCCTAATTCCAGTTCTCGAATCCAAAATTTGGGTTCAGAAAGCTCTACTTCCTGATACTGGGCGGGCATTAATTGAAACACCCGCAACTGGTTTTGATAACGGTCAAAGACCACATAGTAAGGAATCCGCATATATTGTTCATATGCTTGCCATTTGGTGGGTGGCTTGTTGGCAGACCTTAGGGTTTGTCCTAAATCTTCAGCTTCCGTACCTGGTGATAGGAGTTCCACTACCAAAAATGGCGCTCTTCCTTCCTGCCAAACCACATAACTCCAGCGAAGGTCTTTTTGTTGTTGAGCGGGAGTCACACCCAGTACCAGAAACCAATCTGGTCGTTTGTGCCACAACAAATGATGACTATCGTAATATAAATTGAGGTCTGTACCAATAAACATTTCCTCCCTGGGATAGTTGGGAGGTTGGCAGGTTTCCCGCAATAGCTGGGGTTGGAAGTCATGAAATTCGTCAGGCAAACCAGGCTCCTCCGGGTCTTCACTAGGTAGGTCATACATAGTGGGCATGGTTTCCCACACTGGACGGGGATGAACAGTTGGATCTAATTCCTCTTCGTCTGGGTCTTCACTAGGTAGGTCATACATAGTGGGCATGGTTTCCCTGGGAGGACGGGGTGGGTCAGTTTGGTACATGATCCTCTGTTGAGCCTGATAGTTTGAGCTTAGCATCTTGGGTTTTAGGGAATCGGGAGGTGGGAATCGGGAGGTGGGAATCGGGAGGTGGGAATCGGCAAGAGGCAACATTCAACATTCAACCTGCCAACCTACCCTACAAGGGACGGCAAGGGCGAACAACCAACTAACCTAGCCTACAAGGGACGCCAAGGGCGAACAACCTTGGCCTTTCGGCCACGCTACGCGAACAACTTGACAACTTTCAACCTACCCTTCACCGAACGCCAAAGGCGAACAACTTTTCCAACCCCTACTCCCGGCCACCTCTAAGATTCTTCTTCGTCGATGTCGATCGCATTTTCCTACCACAGCCATCTGCGATCGCATTTTCCTACCACAGCCATCTGTGATCGCATTTTCCCACCACAGCCATCTGCGATCGCATTTTCCCACCACAGCCATCTGCGATCGCATTTTCCTACCACAGCCATCTGCGATCGCATTTTCCCACCACAGCCATCTGCGATCGCATTTTCCCACCACAGCCATCTGCGATCGCATTTTCCCACCACAACCGATTCCCGATTCCCGATTCCCACCTCCCGATTCCCGATTCCCAATTCTCAATTCTCAATTCTCAATTCTCAATTCTCAATTTCCTGTAGTATCCACTGTCTAGAGAGGTATTTTTCGCTTAGGATTGAAAATTGTTATGATCACGGGTTATTCAACAGAAAAACAAAGGAAGCTTTTGCCGAAATACCACCTGCAATTCCTGAAGCATACAATAGCGGTTATAAATTGAAGATCAGACAGCTTAATTGAGTATAACGGAAAAACAAACCAATAATTGTTCCATCTTTTTTCGGTTGCTCAATCGGTCTGGACTAGATCTATCGCAGTTCTCAATTGGTTGAGGTAGATTTTGGAGTTTAGGCAAAAGGCAAGAGGGAACAGGGAAAAAATCCTGTGTACTTCATAGGTATGAGGTAAGCATTCAGCCGTCAGCCGTCAGCCGTCAGCTTATTTTATTCACAAGTTGTTCGGTGTAGCGTGCGCTATGGGCATAAACTGTTTCGGTAGCGTGGCCAAAGGCCTTTAGCTGAATACTTACGATCTGAAAAACCCTATAACCACAGGATCGCTATCAAAAACGCGTTCGCGTAGCGTGACCAAAGGTCAATCGCGTGCATCTCATTAAAGTTTGACTCGGTGATGGGTTACTACCGACCGTTGATTAGCTGACGGCTGAGGGCTGATAGCTGAATGCTTACCTCCCTACTCCCTACTCCCTGCTCCCTACTCCCTAATTCCTACCCAATTGAAAACCTTGAATAGTCGCTTGTTAACCAAAACCTATTCACAACTTCAGCACAAATCATGAAAAACTCAGAAATACCAATCCCAAATCCCGCCCAAACCATGATGGCGGATGACCAATCCATGACCAATTCACCAGAAACTATGGACAATCAAGACCTAGGGATGGCAACCGCCCCATCCATGGAAAGCCCAAAAGAAGTGATCAACGTTGACGCCCAACATTCCTATCCTCCCTATCCTCCCTATAACCCACCATCCCTAACCCTTGACACAATTACTACTGTGACTATGCCAGTGCTGACTCCTGGTAACAATGGTGACGCCGTACGATTTTTGCAGCAGATCCTAATCAGCTTGGGCTACACCATTGTTAAATTTAACGCCAATTTTGACCGATATACCTACCTAGGTGTGACTCAATTCCAACGCAACAACCGTTTGAAAGTGGATGGAGTAGTTGGCTGGCATACCTGGCGTAAGTTGGGTGAAGCTAGTGTCTCCCGGCGTCGTTACTAGGGCATAGGGAGTAGGGAGTAGGGAGTAGGGAGTAGGGAGTAGGGAGTAGGGAGTAGGGGAGTCAGATCAGTTTTCCCTTTTGCCTCTTGCTTCTTGCCTATTCTGTATTCCCGATTCCCGATTCCCGATTCCCGATTCCCGATTCTAAATTCTAAATTCTAAATTCTAAATTCTAAATTCTAAATTCTAAATTCCCGATTCCCTGTTCCCTCCTGATTAATCATTCGCCCAGGAAAAATTGACACAAATATCCAATATACTGCTCGCTTTGTGTATGCTTTAATTACACAGATACCTCTCTAGCATTTTCATTGTTTCACATCTCAACTGAAAATGCTAGGGTTGATCAGATACTTTAGAAAAGTTAGCAATCAAAAAGACAACCGGATCAATCCGGTCATTTATTATCATCCCTCTACTTAACGTCGAGGACTTTCAACTGCAAGTTTTTTTGGTAGGCGCGGATTTCTCGATCCACAGTTGCCACTGTCAAACCTTTCTCCAAAGCCTGGCTGATCAGCATCCTATCAAAGGGATCGCGATGGAGCAGGGGCAATTTTGATAACTGAGTAACACTACCTTCATCAAGATCGAGACTAGCAATTTGGTGAAGTTCACGCTGCTTTGGCAAAAACTTCTCTGGTGGCTCTGGCAATGGTAGCTTACCCAGTTGATACTTGACTATTGCCTCCCAAACTGAAACAACACTCAAGTAGACTTCGTTATCTGGGTCGCGGATGATGTCTCGAACATCTGTTGATAGCCGAGTGTCGCCACTGATGAACCATAGGAAAATATGCGTATCTAACAGAATTTTCACTATTGCTCAAACCCGTCTAGAATCTCATCTGGCAACGGGGCATCAAAATCATCAGGGACTTTAAACTGGCCGAGACAGAGTCCAAATGGACGTAACTGCTTTTGAGGAGTAGTTTCAGACTGCTGCTGTCCATACTTGCCCAACAGAAAATCAATGAAGTCTAATACCTGCTGCTGGAATACAGGTGGTAGCGCTTGCCATTTAACAAACAGCTCTTCCCTAGTTGCAGTAGGAGCATCCATGATTTATTACCTTAAACTATAGTCCACTTTATTCTAGCTGGGAGTAGGGAGTAGGGAGTAGGGAGTAGGGAACAGGCAAGAGGCAAAAGGCAAGAGGCAAGAGGCAAGAGGCAAGAGGGAACGCTGAGCTGACTCCCGATCTCCCCACACTTTCGACAGTTGAGAAAACCGTTGCACTGAGCACATAGTTCCGACACTCCCCCCCGAAGTCCCTTTTTAGATCAATTTTGATCAAAAAACCGTTGCACTGAGCGCACACTTGAAAAAACCGTTGCACTGGCCGCACACTTCCGACACTTGGGACACTCCCCTTGCTTGGAAGTTCCTTTTCCTATCAATAGTGATCAGAAAACCGTTGCACTGAACGCACACTTCAGAAAACCTTTGCACTGAGCGCACACTTCAGAAAACCATTGCACTGGCCGCACAGTTCCGACACTGTTGCCTATTGCTAGCATGCCTATTCCCGATTCCC
>NZ_JAAHIE010000487.1:0-5475 GCF_010671945.1 Moorena sp. SIO4E2 | reverse complement strand
CAACGAACTCTATTAATAGCCAAAATTTCCTGTTGCGATTAGTCTTCTTTGTCATAGCCATCATTGTCAATCTAAATGCTTCTGACTTCTAGCCTATTGACTAAAAAAATAGGTGTATAGGAGTTTGATATAAAAAATTTTGATGGTATTTAATGGAAAATATACCTAAATAAAAATAGTAATTTTAAATATGAAGTAATAAACTAAAATATCCTAAAATAAAAACAAATAAAAATTGCTGATTACCTAACACAAATCGAAATCTACATGGCAGAATTTAGGTAAGCATTCAGCGGTCAGCCATCAGCTATCAGCTAATGCGCTATGCGCACGCTACGCGAACAGCTTATGGGAGTTAAGTATCACAGGCTGGAAGCCTGTTCTACCTCTTGCCTCTTGCCTCTTGCCTCTTGCCTCTTGCCTACTCCCTACTCCCTGCTCCCTGCTCCCTGCTCCCTTTCTTATGATAAATACCATGACCAACCAAAAATCTCAACAACAGTTCCTTGAATACATCGCTGACCAGATTTTCCCGATATCGAAAAGATCCAAAACCCAAAAACTATGCTTTCTACTGCGTTTTAGTCCTGAAAACTGGCAAGAAGAGAATGTGGAGATTGCTCGCAAAATGGACGAAAAACTGGGAGCGTTTAATGAACAGAGCATTAATGCTACCCTGGCCGAAGTATTGAAAAAGCTGAAAAAGCAGTTTGGGGAGGAAATGAATAAAAATGGCGTAAATTGGGAGAATAAACGAGGAAGACCAGCGGATGACAAACAATCTCCTTGGCGAATTGCTTATGGCTGGTTATGGGATCATAAATTCCCTTACTGGCAAATGGATGGGCTTTGGCAAACCCTGATTAAAAAAGCGGCATCTCCTTCCTATTGGCTTCGTTTTACTCCAGATCCTAATCACAAAGGCTTGGTTGTACCCCCAGGTAAAAAGGACGAACCACCTGTAATTGGTTTAAACATTCCCTACTCTATGCATGTGGAACTAGATTGTGACCAACAGCATCTATTGTTATTAAATCGCGGTTTAGATACCAAATATGTAGTTTGTCCTTCCCAAGCTTTTGCTCCAGTTAATCGACTCAAAGATAAGACAATGCTGATGCCTCAGTCAGGGGCAATGTGTGAAGAGATAAAATTTGATACGGTAGGGCAAGAGGAATTTCTGGCTATTGTCTTAGAAGAGTCTTTAGATTTTCCTTGGTTAACGCCTAATCAAGAAGAACCAGCTCCGATTTGGAATCCCGAACGGCTTAAGGAATTGTGGACAAGGTTGGGAGAAGATAGCAATAATTGGCAAGCATTTTATCGCTCATTCCAGGTAGTAGAAGCATTTGCTTAGAATTAGGTAACAGGAAACAGAATAGGAAAATATGGATGAACAAAGAATTGACGCTTATTTAAACCTGATCCAACAACTGCTGCAATGCCCCAATGGACAGGAAATAGAAATACTGCAGGCCAACCAAGAACTAGTGAATTGGAAGTTGGTCGATATTATGGAAGCAGTAGCAGCACACATGGAAGAGACAGGGAATGGAGATATTGCCAATTGGTTGTTAAACTTGGCAGGGGAATTAGCAGAGATACTCGGGATTTCCCCGACTGAAGTTCCTTTAGAAGACTATCTCAATTTCCTACAGTCCATCTTGGAAGCAGTTGCAACTGACCATAGTCCTCAGTCAGTTTACCCCCTACTGGAACAGAACCTCGACAAGCTAGATGAAAAATTAGGGCAGATCCTGCAAGATTGGGCAAAGGAAACCATCCCTCAACTTCAGCCAGAAGAAGCTGAATATGTTGCTAGAGTTATTGGCGAGTTCGGGAATTTGATTGGACAATTTCCTCTGGGTAATAGAGCCAGTAACCTAGAAATTGCCATTGCTAGTTATGAAGTCATGGCCACAGTTTTTACCTTGGAGGCATTTCCCCAAGATTGGGCATCCACTCAAAACAATCTCGGTGTTGCCTACTGGCACAGAATAAAAGGAGATAGAGCCGAGAATATCAAACAAGCTATCACTGCTTATGAAAATGCCCTACAAATCCGTACCAAATCAGCATTTCCCCAAGATTGGGCAGCGACTCAAAACAATATCGGTGGTGCCTACTCTGATAGAATAAAAGGAGATAGAACCGAGAATATCGAACAAGCCATCACTGCTTATCAACATGCCCTACAAATCTATACCAAGTCAGCATTTCCCCAAGATTGGGCAACCACTCAAAACAATCTCGGTGTTGCCTACTGCCACAGAATAAAAGGAGATAGAGCCGATAATATCGAACAAGCTATAGCTTATTATATAAATGCCCTACAAATCCGTACCAAATCAGCATTTCCCCAAGATTGGGCAGCGACTCAAAACAATCTCGCTGCTGCCTACTCTGATAGAATAAAAGGAGATAGAGCCGAGAATATCGAACAAGCCATCACTGCTTATCAACATGCCCTACAAATCTATACCAAGTCAGCATTTCCCCAAGATTGGGCAACCACTCAAAACAATCTCGGTGTTGCCTACTGCCACAGAATAAAAGGAGATAGAGCCGAGAATATCGAACAAGCCATCACTGCTTTTATAGATGCCCTACAAATCCGTACCAAGTCCGCATTTCCCCACGATTGGGCAAACACTCAAACCATTCTCGGTGCTGCCTACTATGACAGAATAAAAGGAGATAGAGCCGAGAATATCGAACAAGCCATCACTGCTTTTCAACATGCCCTACAAATCTATACCAAGTCAGCATTTCCCAAAGATTGGGCATCCACTCAAAACAATCTCGGTGTTGCCTACTGGCACAGAATAAAAGGAGATAGAGCCGAGAATATCGAACAAGCTATCACTGCTTTTCAACATGCCCTACAAATCCGTACCAAGTCAGCATTTCCCCAAGATTGGGCAATGACTCAAACCAATCTCGGTGGTGCCTACTATAAAAGAATAAAAGGGGATAGAGCCGATAATATCGAACAAGCCATCGCTGCTTTTATAGATGCCCTACAAATCCATACCAAGTCCGCATTTCCCTACCATTGGGCAATGACTCAACACAATCTCGGCATTGCCTACTCTAATAGAATAAAAGGAGATAGAGCCGATAATATCGAACAAGCCATCGCTGCTTTTATAGATGCCCTACAAATCCATACCAAGTCCGCATTTCCCCAAGATTGGGCAATGACTCAACACAATCTCGGCATTGCCTACTCTGATAGAATAAAAGGGGAGAAAGCCGAGAATATCGAACAAGCCATCGCTCATCATCAAAATGCCCTACAAATCTTTACAAAGTCAGCATTTACTAAAGATTGGGCAAACACTCAAACCCATCTCGGCGCTGCCTACGGTGACAGAATCAAAGGGGAGGAAGCAGATAATATCGAACAAGTCATTGCTCATTATAAAAATGCCCTAGACATCTATACAAAGTCCAAATTTCCCCAAAAATGGGCAATCACTCAACACCATCTCGGCGCTGCCTACTCTAATAGAATAAAAGGGGAGAGAGCCGATAATATCGAACAAGCCATCGCTCATCATCAAAATGCCCTACAAATCCATACCAAGTCCGCATTTCCCCACCATTGGGCAAGGACTCAAAACCATCTTGGTATTGCCTACTATGACAGAATCAAAGGGGAAAAAGCCGATAATATCGAACAAGCAATCACTGCTTATAAAAATGCTTTACAAATTTATACCAAGTCCGCATTTTTCCAGGATTGGGCAACCATTAAAAACAATATCGGCAATGCCTACGTTGACAGAATCAAAGGGAATAAATCCGATAATATTGAACAAGCCATCGCTGCTTTTATAAATGCCCTACAAATCCGTACCAAGTCCGCATTTCCCCACGATTGGGCAATGACTCAAAACAATATCGGCATTGCCTACTTCTACAGAATCAAAGGGGAAAGATCCGATAATATCGAACAAGCAATTGCTCATTATATAAATGCCCTACAAATCCATACCAAGTCCGCATTTCCCCACGATTGGGCATCCACTCAAAACAATCTCGGTAATGCCTACTTGTTCAAAATCAAAGGAGATAGATCCGAAAATATTGAACAAGCCATTGCTCATTTTATAAATGCCCTACAAATCCGTACTAATTCCGGATTTCGCCAAGATTGGGCAACTACTCAAGACAATCTCGGCCTTGCCTACTTGCTCAAAATCAAAGGAGATAGATCCGAGAATATCGAACAAGCCATCGCTCATCATAAAAATGCCCTACAAATCCGTACCAAGTCAGCATTTCCGAAAGATTGGGCATCCACTCAAAACCATCTCGGCGCTGCCTACAATAATAGAATAAAAGGAGATAGAGCCGATAATATCGAACAAGCCATCGCTGCTTTTATAGATGCCCTACAAATCCATACCAAGTCCGCATTTCCCCACGATTGGGCAATGACTCAAGGCAATCTCGGTGGTGCCTACTATAAAAGAATAAAAGGGGATAGAGCCGATAATATCGAACAAGCCATCGCTGCTTTTATAGATGCCCTACAAATCCATACCAAGTCCGCATTTCCCCACGATTGGGCAATGACTCAACACAATTTCGGCATTGCCTACTTATACAGAATCAAAGGGAACAGAGCAGATAATATCGGACAAGCGATCGCTCATTATAGAAATGCCCTACAAATTTGGACTCCGGAAAACTTCCCCATTAAGTGCCTAATAGCTAGTGGCAATTTAGGTAACCTTGCTCTAGAAAATAACAATTGGCAACTAGCTATCGAAGGCTATGCCCTAGCTATCCAAGCGGTAGAACAAAGCCGGAGTTGGGCAATTGATGAGGAGCGTCGCCAACAGATTCTTTGTAATTCCATAGACGTATATCGCAACATAGTACAAGCTTGCCTCAACTTAGGAGAAATCGAGAAAGCAGTGGAATATGCTGAACGTTCTCGTGCCCAACGGTTGGTAGATATGATGGCTAGTAATGAACTCTACCAAGGGGGAGAAATTATCCCAGAACTAGAACAGCATTTGCAGGACTACGAGGAACTGCAACGACGTATCAATCTCCTCCGTTTTGGTTCTGTGTCCGAGGCTGTTCCAGTTTTGGCAGGAACTCGTAAGAAAACCATGTCATTGGAAATGGGAGTAAAGCAATCTGATCAATCCTTGACTAGGGAAGCTTTATTAGCATACCAGAAAGAAATCCAGACATTAGAGCAACAAAAACAGCAAGTTTGGCAACAACTGCGCCGCTATGACCCGGTTTTGGCAGGACAAATTCAAGTGGAGCATCTTGATTGGGAGCAAATCCAGCAGTTAATCCAGGAACCAACCACTGCTATCCTCAGTTTTTACACAACAAGAGAGCATACCCATATTTTTATCCTGTTTAAGGATCGCAGTCCTCAAGTTTTCACTTGTCAAGGACAGGGGTGGAAAACTTTACAGATTTGGATCTTCAATAATTGGTTCA
>NZ_JAAHIE010000486.1:0-5476 GCF_010671945.1 Moorena sp. SIO4E2 | reverse complement strand
GTTATCGCTATACATTCGGTATCCAAAACCACAACCTTCTCTGTCTCGAAAACAGAACAGGAATCGATTACGTTAACAATTGCCGGAACAATGGCTTGTTTGAGTCGAGCTTGAGCTTCTGCTGCTACTGGTTGATACTGCATAATCCAGCGATTTTCAGCTATATATTGGGGATTAAATGCTTTCTTATCTAACAACCAAAAATCAATTTTGTACTGCCTAATAAACTGTTTAACTTCAGCTAAGTTTGGACTGTACTGGGCTTGAATTAAATCAATCGCTCTGTTGCGAAATTGGTTGTAATAGTTAGTATGATAGGGAATACCGTATTCTCTACTGACTAAGATTGACCGTCCAGAAAAGGTTGGCAAGAAATCGGCTTCCTTTGATAGTGAGGCAATTAGGATATCCTTTGATTGTTTAGCAAAGAATTCATAGAGGCCATGTTGCCTCCCAAGCTCATAGTTGGTTTTGGGGAAATTATGGAAACCAAGAGGAGACAAGATTAGAGCCATTCCCACGAGTGTAACGATCGCTCGTCCCAACACTGGTTTCCCTGGAATTAGAGGGAAGGCTACCGTCTGGCAAGCTTGAATAATAGCATCAAGTAATAGAGTTATAGCGATCGCAGCAGCTAAGACTAGCACAATTCGCAGACTATGCTTACTGTAACGGCTGGGTAGATGCAGTCGGAAAAGGACACCATGAGCCATAACGAACATGCCAACGGATACTAGAGCCAGTTGAGTCAGGAGTACCGTTTCCCCTTTGACTTTCTTCACTAACGGTAGCCATGAGGGAAATCGTAACAGGATAGGCAATAGTAAACCAGCACAGACAGCTATAGGTAAACGCTTTCTTCGGGGAAATAGACCACTGCGAGCATCTTCCAACCAGAAATGCCATGGGTTGTGATCGAAAAAGGCAACTCGCCCTCCTGGTTGGAATTCTGGCATTGTTTTGGCTTGCTGTGCGCTGATAATTGGACCATAGTCAGAAGTGGTCAAAGCATAGGGCAACAGGACGATGAATGCCACACCTAACCCAGCTGCACAAAACCAATAGTCATTCTTCTGGGAGGATAGTCTGATTTTACCCTCTCGCCAACGCAACAGTTTCAGCACCAGGACGCCACAACACAGGAAAACGCACTGAGGATAAAATAAACCCTGGAGGGTGATCACTACTAGACAGGGGATCAATGAGCGCCGTGATAGGTAGTATAAAAATGCTAGCAGCAGGGGATAAATGAACGCCCTAGGGGTTGCTGATACTAAATCATCGAGCATCCATAGGGTTTGATTTAGGAGCAAAGACGCAATAAATCCTGCGGCTGGGATGGGCAGCATTTGTAGACAAAGCCCGAAACAGTAACTAGTGGTAATCAACCCTAGCACCATCGGTAGTAGTTTATTCAATAAGAGGGGATTAATCCCAACAAATGCTATCAGCCGATAGAGGGTAGTATAGCCAGCAGGTGCTACAGATTGGAAGTAATTGGCAATCAGATCATCGGGAAATAAGCTGGGATCAAAAAACCGTTGCATCCAAAATACATGCTGTCTGGCATCATCTTGTACAATGTATTGATTACTAAAGGCTTCTTCGAGGGCAATCAGGCTGTAAACCATAGCAAATGCTAGGCTCAAGCTAAACCAAAATATTACTTGGTTTTTAGGGGGATTCGAGGCTGGGGGATTCATACTTTTTTGTGTTTGGGTAGAGATACTTAAAATGGGATAATGGAGTGACGATTATCGGTAAGTTTCTAGATTAAGTATTATTGTTAACAGTGAAATATTATCGTTAACAGTAATCAGGAAACGGTCAATAAAAAGCGATCAAGTACAATATCCAAATTAAACGAATACGAATCAATTACCTTTGTACTTTCCTGTATACTTTTCGGTGTACTTTTTTGTGTGATGGAAACCAAAAGATTAAAGCTAGGGAAATTACCTCAACCTCCCTTGCGACTATTATGCATTACCCTACTGCTCTTAGGTATAGTCTTTCGCTTAGCCAATCTCGACAGCAAAGTCTACTGGGGGGATGAAACTTTCAGCTCCTCTAGAATTGCTGGCTATTCAGCGGAAGAAATTATCGGGGATATCTACACAGGTCAAGTGATTAGCGCTACAGAATTACAAAAATACCAGACCCCTAATTCTGAGCGTAGCCTCGCCAATACCTTACGAATTATAGGGGAAGAAGCGCCACAACACCCGCCAGTTTACTATATTTTAGCCCGATTCTGGGAACAATGGCTTGGTAATTCCCTAGCACTCAAGCGCACTTTACCTGCTTTGATTAGCTTGCTGGGATTACCCTGCCTCTACTGGTTGTGCTTAGAACTATTTGGGACATCCTTGACCCGATGGCTTGCCGTGTCCCTATTCGCTGTTTCACCAATCCATATTTTGTATGCCCAGGAAGTTCGGGAATATAGTCTGTGGACTGTGAGTGTCTTGCTATCGAGTGCTTCCCTATTACGAGCGATGCGAGTCAACAGTAGGGTGAGTTGGTGCATTTATGCCCTTTCTGTAGCGCTATCTTTCTACTCTCATTTATTTTCAGCACCGATTATCCTAGGTCACGGCATTTATGTCCTGATCATCGCAGGTTGGCAAAGGCGTCAACAAGTAATTGCTTACATCTCAGCGGTCACAGCAGCACTGCTGATATTTTCACCTTGGTTAGCTGTTTTCTTGGAAAACGAACCCAGAGCTAGCAAGGAATGGGGATGGGTGATTAAAGAATTACCCCCCCTGGATCTGGGTCGATATTGGCTGAAGAATCTACTCTACGGCTTTTTTGATGTACCCCTAGGGAAGGAGTACCCGTTTGACCTAACCTTTAGCTACACCCAGCCTAGAACTTACCTAGTGCTACCAATTGTGGGGCTAGTGATTTATGGGCTATATTTTCTCTGTCGCTATACTCCAAAACAAGTTTGGCTATTTGTTTTGCTCCTGATGGGATTTACTAGTCTACCCCTAGTGCTACCAGATGTGATTTCAGGAGGCATGCGCTCAACGATTGCTCGATATCAACTCCCAACCTACATCGGGATTCAACTCACTATTTCCTATTTACTCTCCACGAAACTCAGTAAGTTTTCGATTGGTATTTGGCAAAAACGTTTATGGCGATTGACTACAGTTATATTAGTCTCTTGTGGTGTGATCTCTGGTGTGCTGATTGTTCAAGCTGAAACCTGGTGGACGAAGTACAGTGATTACTATAATGCAGACGTTGCTAATATTATTAATCAGTCTCCTGCTCCCCTTGTACTAAGCGATAGTACTCACAATCGAATTCTATCCCTGAGCCATAAGCTTGACCCCAAGGTTCAATTACAACTCATCAAAAAAATCAAAAACGTTTCAGAAATACCTGAAGAAAAATTACCAAAAGTATCAGCTGAATTTACTGATATTTTTGTATTGGAAAATATTCCATCACCATCATTGCTACGCCCCAGTATGGAAAAACATAATAACTATAAGTTCAATCTGATATACGAAGGAAATATTGGCTTTAAAAAACGAAAAGTTCTGTTGTGGAAAAAAAATGATTAGATTGATTAGTCATTAGTCATGAGTGATTGGTCATTGGTCAAGTTGGTTTGACCTTTTGACTTTTGGTTTCACTGCACTAGCTTCCAGAGATGCTTGCGTTTATGAGCTGGTTTAACGTCATAGGGTGACTCATGTTCAAATTTTTGTCGCAGTTTTGGAGAAGGTCTATATAAGAAGACGTCACTGAAACTGGAAAAAACTGTTGGAGAATCCTTAGTTTTGATTAACTGTAAGGTCACGTTTGGCTCAAGTAAATAACTCAGAGACACTAATCGCATGATATCACTACTAATCACCAAGGGACGATTGGCTTCATTAATAATATGAGCTTCCTCAGGAGTGTAATAGTTACTGTATTTATGCCACCACGTTTCTGCTTGAGAACTAATGGCACAAGAAAGCACACCTGCTGAAATAACTGTAATAGCAACTAATCGCCATAGTTGTTGTCCTTTTATTGTATTAGCATTTAGGGGATTAATTTTTTTAGCAAGGAGGTAAGCAACAGCAAGTTGTATACCCAAGTAACAAGGAATAAAATAGCGAGCCATGCTGGAACGCTGTCCTCCTAAAATTAAATCTTGAGCAATGGGAAACATTCCGACAACGGCGATCATAGTCAAGATAAATAACCAAACCCGCTGCTGACTATGACGAAACATAAAATATATAGAATAGCCTACGATAATTACAATCAGGATATCGAAGTAAATGAGTAAATGGTCGTAGTTAAACTTTAGGTCTCGACCTGATCGCACATCAAATAAGGGATTGTTATAGCCAATCTGGATATCGAAAAACACAGAACTAAGATTGATAAGCCAGCGGGTGATAAGTTTACCGAGTGGAGTCTCTTTATCCGCCCAATCCCCCAATTCAATACCGTTTTCAATGACCAATCTTAACCAAGGAATAAAGGCGATAATCCCGAAAAGCGAAGCTAATTCATACCTAACGACTTGTTTACTAAAACGAAATTTTTCGGTGAAAATAACATAGATACCATGTCCAATAAAAACTAATCCAGAAAGCAAATAGCTGTACAGATTTAGAGAAACTGTTATGGCATAGATAACCCAACTCATCAGTGTGCTAAGACGCATCGCCCTCAGCAAGGCTATGCTGGAAAGCAATGTGGTCAATGTCCACAAGCTATATTGTCGAGCTTCCTGGGCATACAACACATGGAATGGAGAGACACACAGCAATGCGATCGCAATCCATCCCGTTAAGGGAGACTCGAACAACTCCAAACAAAGCCAATAAATGCACGGCAAAGTCAACAGACTAATCAAGGCAGGTAAACTTCTCATCACCGTTACGGAATAACCGAACAATTTTGCCCAAAAGTGAGCCATCACAAAATATAACGGTGAATGTTGTGGCTCATGTAACGCTAACCCTTGGATCGTGTCACCTACATCTTTGTTATCATTAGGACGCTGATACTGCTGTAAATCTTTAACATTAATTTGACGACCATCAATTTCTTCGATAATTTCTGCTTTGGTATAGCCAGAAATTCGCAAGGATGTATAGGCTTCATCAATCCAATAGACTTTTTTGTCAATATTGACTAATCGAAAAACTATCCCCAGGAGTAAGATAATAAGAATTAAATACTTAGACCATTGACCAGATGTAGGTCGATGAAATTTTAGATGATTTCCCATGACTTATCGGGGTAGGGGTTATTAATTGGTGGCCTTTGAGCAGAGGTTAAGGATTGGATAAGCTTTGGGAAAATTAAGTTAGCCGTTTCAGGCAACACCAAATAGTAAAGCTTACCCCTCAGCAGCAGTATGGCAAGACTAAATTCATGGCCAGCACTTTCAAACCGTAGCCGAATCGTGATTTAAGACTGAAACTTGGAATTTAGGCAAGGGAGCAGTGAA
>NZ_JAAHIE010000485.1:0-5494 GCF_010671945.1 Moorena sp. SIO4E2 | reverse complement strand
TGGCTTATGGCTTATGGCCACACTACTGTTCGCGTAGCGAATGGCTGACGGCTGACGGCTGACGGCTGACTGCTGAATGCTTACGGTAAATTTACCTCCTTCTCCGCTCAAGTCTCGGTTATTGTGTGAGATGACTTATTCAGGTTTTGAGGGATATGACCCGTATGCTCACAAGACCTATCAGCCGTTAACTAAGGAAAAAGAACAGTCGAAAAACTTGGTTTGCCCGATGTAAGTAATACTCCTGGGGATTCAGATGTTCGGAAGTCCTGAATGGGATTTGCTATGTCAAGTATGGATTACAAATGAATGATTACGATGAAGCCACAACAATAACCATTCTTGATCAGCACATTCCTAGAAGTAGTTTTGTGATGGGGATAAATTCCTTGTTAAAAATTCCTGTTCCCTAGATATTTGTGAACCGCGATCGTAGTATGATTATATCGATTTGGGAAATCAACCTTAATTTAAATTTGCCAAAGACATCATCCTAAAGTTGGGAACAGAGAATTTAGAATCCAATGCTTAAACGAACACCTAGTCTGGGATTTATAATCGAGTGGACGATAGCAACAACCACGGGTCTGATAATTACTATTGCGTCATGTTTATCGCTTTTATCGCTTTTATCGCTTTTATCGCTTTTATCGCTATATGGAAATCTTTATGATCTGGTTTTGTATCTGCTGTATCTGCTTTTGTACATGCTTATACCGTTTTGGCCAGCGATCGCACAATGGGTTGTTCTGCGACGTTACATTTCCGACGCTTGGATATGGGTTGTGGTGACTGCGTTAGGGGTCTACGTTGCCATACCAACCATAGTTTTTGTCTGTGGTTGGTACATAGGACCTCAATATACATTGCTAGTGAATCCAAGTGGATTACCCATGACCTGGACAGCATCTATTTTTGCGACCCTAATTGGTTGGGTAGTGTTATCTTTCTTCCAATCGGTAGCTCTTTTTATGCATACAACTCGGGTAATTTGGTGGATTGTTCTTAACAGCTTAGTTTGGACTGCATTCTATAGTTGGATAATGGAGATTTTTGCTCATTATTATGCTAACATTTTTAAGAACTACAATCAGCCTTCTGGCTACTACTACAATATAACTCAAGAGATGGCAGTAAAACTCATAATTTTAATTATTCCCATCGCCAGCTTTATCCAAGGTCGTATACTTGCATGGTTATTCAACTCCCCTAAGGAGTCCAGGTGATGACCTTTGATTTTTTGTGATCTTTTCTGTCAGTTATAAAAAATAAATAAAAGTCATCTTATTTCTGTTAATATAGCTTAAGGGAAGTAGACCAGTTTTTTGTTTTTAATTATGTTAATTTGTTGACTTATAAGTTAAATCTGTAGTTAATGTGTTTGTAGCTATGTATTTATGTGGTAATAAATAATTTGCCGTGGTTATAACAAATTTTGTGTGTTATTAACAATAGCAAATAGTAACGCTGATAGATAGTGGGGCAATGGAAAGTCAGGTTGGTTTTCAATCCGACTTTGATGGCGATGATTTTTCATTGACGGCAGTAAAAGACTACAATACAATGACGACATGCAAAGCGACCGCACCTTTTTAGACAGGGAAGTGCGATCGCTGAAGTAAATGATTTGCAGTAAATCACTTAGATCTTAACCATGAAAGAATACGTTACGCACGCAATAATCCAGATCGGGACTTTTAAAAAATTTGATGGCTTCAAGACTAAGAAAGGCATGTACGTAATGTCTCAAACCCAGACAGCGGAAACCGTTGGAGAGAACAAGCAAAACGTGTCAGATTTTTTGCGCTCAAAAGCCTTCAAAACCATATGGGGAGAGGGGTTTACGAGTCAGACTTTTGAAGTAGAAGATTCAACTCAATTAATTGGACAACCCAGGATTAATGGATTGCCACTGAAAATAGTAATCATTTATTGGAATTACCGTTCTTACAGGGGTAACAAGGAAGCATACAATATCCTTAGTGTACTAGCCTTGGATTCTCTAGAGGATCATTTTCGTCATG
Source organism: Moorena sp. SIO4E2 (assembly GCF_010671945.1). NCBI lineage: Bacteria > Bacillati > Cyanobacteriota > Cyanophyceae > Coleofasciculales > Coleofasciculaceae > Moorena > Moorena sp. SIO4E2. The sequence continues at coordinate 3,470 of NZ_JAAHIE010000485.1, read as the reverse complement.
CTTTTGGTGACACGGCGACAATGGAAGAACGAGGTCAACGAATAGATGCTTACGTGCAGGAACTAGAAGAAAGGTTGAATGCAGCCAACGAAACCATCGCACAGCAGGAACTGGAGTTGCGGCAGTCCTGGGAAGAGTATGATGTCCAGCAATCTTACCAGGATGAGTATGATCGCCAGCTCCGGGAACATGGCATCAACCCTTGGGCAGTTCCAAACACCGAAGACGAGCATTTCTGATTTTTGAACAATTTCGCGACGCATTCCCCCACCTAGTTCAGGTGGGGGTTAAGGAGCGCTAGGATATTTGACTTCTTCCCCAACGCTCTATAAACTCTCCAACACTAGTACCTGATTCTTTTGCAGAAGATTGCAGCCACTTCCACACAGTATCTGTAAGCATAATATTGTGTGTTTTTTTAAGCTCGTTGTAATGAACGGGGACACCTCTCATTCTTTTCTTTTTGTTGCTGTCTGGGGTTGACATATCTAGAATATCCACATATACTAGATATATAGTAGCAAAGGAACAGATCAAAACACCAGGTAAGGTAATTCGCACAGACAAATGGACTCTTAACCCAACAGCTGAGCAGAAAGCACTGCTAGGCGAAACGGTAAGAGTCTATCGTCGTGCTTGCCGGTACTTGGTGGGAATTATCTATACTCATTGGGGAGAACTGGGCAGTCTCACAGCGGAGCAGCTAACTCCTGCTGTAGAAAAGTTGATGCACCAAACTGCTAAACGCCCTAGCGTAAAATATCCCCAATTTAAAAACAGTTTCTATAAATTCCCTAGCTATTACCGTCGGGCTGCTATTTCCTTTGCGGCAGGGCAAGTATCCAGTTTTGTTACCAGGTACCAAAACTGGCAAAGAGGTAATAGAAAAAAGAAAATCAGCAAGCCTCCTCGGCTTAATGCAAAAGCAGGATGTTACCCTACTTTATACAAAGGTCAATGCTATAAGCTACACGGCTTTGACCAAGTAGAAATCAAGGTTTTTGAGAGAAAGAAGTGGGTCTGGACTAGGGTTCAAATAACAGGTTTAAGGCAAAGGCATCAGGTAGCGGCTAACAAGATGATGTCTCCTTCTTTGATATTGGGTGACAAAGGTTGTCACCTTTCAGTGCCATTCTGTTGCAAGCCAGACAAAAGAAATCCAGAGAGGAATGTAACTGCTGTTGACTTGGGGATAAACACTACTGCCACTGTGGCAGTAGTAAGAAATGACGGCACTGTAATCCATCGTGACTTTATTCACCTTGGAAGAGACATAGACCGTAGAGACAAACGATTAAGAACCGTATCAAAAAAAGCCTCTAAGACAATGGGTAGGGGCGGAAAACTGCATAAAGGGTTTTGTTCTAACATTTATCAAAAATGCCGAAGAATCAATAACCAAATTAGCCATGTTGTTTCCAAGCGAATTGTAGAGATTGCGGAAAATTATAATTCAGAAGCCATTGTTTTTGAAAATCTTAAAGGGTGGAAACCTAAAGGTGGCCGAAAAAGGTCTAATCTCAGACAAAGATTTCACGGATGGCTTAAAGCAAAGATTCGCGATTTTACGGAAATGAAATGGGTAGAGTTAGGCGGAAAAGTAATAGATGTAATCGCAGCCTATACTTCCAAGCTAGCTTTTGATGGTTCTGGTACGGTAAAGCGGCATTCAAAAAACTACTCTCTGGCTACTTTCCCTTCAGGCAAGCAGTTTAACGCAGATTTAAACGGAGCTTACAATATCGGTGCCAGAGGCGTGTTTAAACTCACTCGCAGAAATGACGAGGAGGGGCGTTCCAGTAAAAATTCTGGACGTCCGCCTAGAAGCTGGGCTAGCCTTTGTGACTTATGGACTAGTGGTAGTTCCAAGTTAGCATAGGACACCCCCACCTCTGTGAAAACAAGGTGGGGGAGCTTCATCTAGCAAATTTTCCCAAATTAACAGCGATCGTAATTAATTACTTGTCTTTGATGCGATCGCTCTTAGCGGAAGCTTCGCTTCATCGCGTAGCGTGGCCTACGGCCAATCGCTTTTTTTGATGCTTTAATGCCAACTAGGGTAAACCCATAGTACATCATGGTAAATATTTTAGACTAATTTTTAAAAATCACATTAAACCAAACACCAATTATATTAAAAAATAAGTACATTAATGATGGAATTAATGATTGATTCAGGTTTGAACGAAATCTCTTGTTATTCAGCTGGTAATTATCAAGGATATGTTCAACCCTTTCTCCTAATCGTGTATCTTTATTATATATTTATAGTATTTTTATATGATTTATGGCAGTTAATTCATCATAAATACAAAACAATACATATTGTATTCCACTTAAAGCCATTATTAGAACATAGGGATATACAGATTTATCAACAATATTATAATTTTGTATTAAAAACTTTTTGATTACTGTGATTTGTGATTCAAGTTAAGCTATCCTATTAGAATAACTTGGATATAGTGATACTTGTTATCGGCTGCATCTCATTTTTGTAAAAAAGTTGCGTAGGGTGCGTTAGGGGAGCCTCATTTTCCGCCTCGTAGCCAGGGTTTGGAGGACCCGCCCCGTAACGCTGTGTCAAACAGCAAAAATGAGATGCACCCCTTGTTATCTTACATAATTCCATATATTTTCAATTATAAGTGTGCTTGTATGCGTATACTTTAAATACACAATTTATATATAATTACCAGGAAAAATTTAAAATAATTAAGATACTATATTCTCGCCATTGCGGTATATTAACAGAATTTTTAAAATTTAGCAAGGTATATCAAACCTCCTAAACATATGAGATAAAAATTCCATCAATACTCCTTATTACTCTTGTCCAATGAATCCACCAGCTGCAAAAAGCTTCGCTACTTCTGAGTCAATATCAGGACGTTTTGAAAAATTCCTTTAATCATAGTAAATACGACCACCGAGTTTAGCGATCGCCTGGTTGTGCTCCACTTACAAGGGTAGGTTTTTTACAAAGGAGCAAGTATGTACTTTGATTACGTATAAAATCCTTAAAATATGTATCAAAATACACAATAATTTCCGGGATAATTCTCCCCATTTCCCGCTTTTACCGACTCCCAGGGCTTGCGCGTAGCGCACCTTTGCCTCTTGCCTCTTGCCTCTTGCCTCTTGCCAATGCCATTGCGCGTAGCGCTATAAAACTGTACCTCTGCCGACTCTTTCAATAATTTGTTACAAAAGTTTTTAAAATATGCTATAATATTAAGATTTTTATGTTACAATGAAACCGTGGACATTCAAATCCACGGGAAGAGCCAGCCTGACGTACTTGCTAGGGCGAAGGCTGGCTCTGGGTACCCCTTAAAGTAAAGGATTGGGTAAGTCAGCGGGATTGCTCCCGCTTCGTCCCCAACGCACCGTGCGAACAAGTCTCCAAGTACACGGCGCAACCGATTCTTTTTGAACTCATTTATCACTGCCACTTCTTTTCTGAGATT
>NZ_JAAHIE010000484.1:0-5495 GCF_010671945.1 Moorena sp. SIO4E2 | reverse complement strand
TTACCGTAAGATAGTGGAGCCTTTATAGTTGGTAGGTTATGCGTAAAAGGTTGAAGTCTTTTGTAGTAAGGCTCCACTATCTAAGGTTTCGTTTCCGGAAATGCGCTCACTGTGGTCTTACCTTCAGAGATGGAGATTTATTGGAAACACATCACATAATACCACGCGCTAAGGGTGGAAACGACCTAGACAAAAATCTAGAGCTGTTACACCTACATTGCCACGATACCAAGCATGGGACAACAATCGATACTACAGAGTTAGATGGAAACCCGTTCTAGAGGTACCAATGACAACGGTTCCTATAATGACGAGCCGTATGATGCGTGCATTGTCACGTACGGTTCTGAAGACGAGTCGGTGAGGCGACTCACCGGCTTAGTTTAATGTGACACTGGGCAAACTGGTTCTAAAAAAGTGTCTTAAAGTCCCGGCCACAACCTGAATTAAACAATGTGCGACCGGCGACACCGACCAAGAAATATTCTCGCAGTGGTTTTGCCTTGCTAACTGCAATCTCCGAGAAGGTGTCAGGCAAATTGAACCGCCCTAAATCACCAAAACAATCTGGGAAATGGAACGAGTAAAAACGACAGCAATACCGGGTCTGAAGGAAGGTCGTACCTTCGGTAAGTAAGGCATTACTTAATCCCCACTGTCGGGTAGGATGCAGGCGGAAACTGCCTGCGGGTATCCAGAATATACGAATCAATGGAGAGTATGGTTAGACACGTGAACAGACACAGTGAACTTTGGAAAGGACAAAAGTGGAAACAACTCCGCCGAAACCTATTCCGCCTACAGCGAAGAGTATATAAAGCGGTTCAAGCTGGTGACTTGAGGAAAGCTCGGTCTATACAGAAACTGATTCTGAAATCCCGCTCGGCTCAACTCCTGGCCATCCGTCAAGTGACACAGCTAAATCAGGGCAAAAAGACCGCAGGTATAGATGGCAAAACCGCCCTCAGATACCAAGAACGGTTAGAACTATTAGAAGAATTGAGGCAAAACGCCCTCGACTGGAAACACTCCGGTCTCCGTGAAATTCCAATCCCTAAAAAGAATGGAAAAGTAAGGATTCTAAAAGTACCAACCATTGCGGACAGAGCATGGCAAGTAAGCGCAAAATTCGCACTCGAACCAGCGCACGAAGCTACCTTTCACGCCCGGAGTTACGGGTTTAGGACTGGTAGAAGCGCCCACGATGCCCAAAAATACATATTCAATAACCTAAATTCCCGAAAAAACGGCATCCAGAAAAGAGTAATAGAACTAGACATCAAAAAGTGTTTTGACCGCATCTCCCACAAATCCATCATGGATAGATTGCTAGCCCCAGCTAGTCTGAAAATGGGGATATTCAGATGTCTATTAGCTGGCATCAATCCGGAATTCCTTGAACAAGGAACGCCCCAGGGAGGAGTAGTCAGCCCACAAAAGCGCCAACATCGCACTTGATGGAATAGAGGCCATTCACCCTAGCGTCCGATCTGCGGATGATCTGGTGATTTTCCTAAAGCCAAAAGACAACGCCGAAAAGGTATTGAATAAAATTAAAGCCTTTTTAGCGAAACGCGGGATGGAAATTAGTGAAGAAAAGACCAGGATAACCAAAACGACAGACGGATTTGACTTCCTGGGCTGGAACTTCCTCCTCCAGAAAAACGGAAAGTTTAGGAGCATTCCCTCAGAGGATAACTACGAAGCAATCCGGAAGAAGATTAAAGCCGTAGCCAACAGCTCGAATTATGGTGCTAAAGTCAAGGCAGAAAAATTAGCCCCTATTGTCAGGGGCTGGAGGAATTACCATCGGAATGGCAAGATGGACGGTTCTCGAAATAGTTTATGGTTTGCTAATAAATCAGCACACCGCAAATTTTTGAAGGAAAAGAAAATCGATAGAACAGAGGCCGAAAGGCTAATCAAGAAAGCATTCCCAAAGGTAGGATACTCCGAAAACAAGCATGTGTCGGTCAAAGGGACTAAGTCCCCTTATGACGGAGACTTAGTCTACTGGAGTCAGCGAAACAGCAAACTCTACGACAATGCTACAGCAGATGCCTTGAAGAAACAGAACCATTCTTGTGGACATTGCGGACTAAGGTTCATAGGTAACGAATCTGTACACCTCCATCACATAGATGGAAACCACGACAATTGGAAACCAAAGAACCTAATGGCCGTACATCGGAGTTGTGATCAACTCATCCATGGGGGCAGACCGAAAGGTCAGGATATCTAGGAGCCGTATGAGGGGAAACCTTCACGTACGGTATGACAGGAGAGGGTGCGATTCGTTAGCTAGAAACCTTTACCCTACAAGGGTTTTGGGGGATTAGCTGCTTGGTTCAATGAACCCTGACAACTTGATAACCATGGTGGTGAAAAACCATCCCGGAGACAAAACCTTAGAATAGTGCAGCCTTAGTACAAAACCTTACTCCTATGATGCCTAACCTGCTGACCATAAAGGCTGCACTATTCTTTCGGTAACTTCTGACCCTCATGAAATCCGAGTGACAGCCCTACCCTGATTCATAGGAACTAACAAACCTATGGGTTAATGCAAGGGTCGAATATTGGAACACCCTTAACCTGACCGGTGTCAACAATAGGCAAAGAACTCATGGGTACGAGAGAAAGGTACGTTTGAATCATCGTCACAGAGATGTAGCGAAAAAAGGTTTGACACGCTACGGAGAAAAACTCAACGGAATTAGGATTACAAAGTTCCTCCCCTTTGTAATGGATTTCCCAAACAGTTCCCGGTGAAAAGTACCACCCTAAAAGTTCAAAGAATGGTTATCAGGAACGAAATAACTCTCATATGTACTCTCAGTAAGGTCGATTACTGAGTAGGTAGTTAGCCGCATGTCATATGAGGGCAAGATTGAGTCAGAAGCCAAAGCCTAGGGTAATGCCCAGGATATGCTGACGGACTCACGTTATAGGAAAAGATGTAGTTGTAAGTAGCAATGAAAATGTCTAAAACTCGGGGATTCGCCCCACAGTCGGAATGGAAGAAAGTCAACTGGCGGAAGCTAGAAAAGAATGTCTTTAAGTTGCAAAAACGAATATATCAAGCCTCTCAACGTGGTGATGTCCGCGTGGTAAGAAAGTTGCAAAAGACTCTGATAAAGTCCTGGTCGGCCAAGATGATTGCGGTCAGACGGGTAACCCAGGAGAACAAAGGGAAGAAGACTGCTGGAGTAGATGGGGTCAAATCATTAACACCAAAACAACGGCTTACTTTAGTCTCCAACCTAAAAGTTTCTAAGAAAGCCCAACCAACCAGAAGGGTATGGATTCCTAAACCTGGACGGAAGGAAAAGCGACCATTGGGTATCCCAACCATGTATGACCGCGCTCTCCAGGCACTTGCCAAACAGGCATTAGAACCTGAATGGGAAGCAAAATTTGAACCCAACTCCTATGGGTTCAGACCAGGACGTTCATGTCATGATGCCATCGAAGCAATATTCAATAGCATCAAACAAAAGCCCAAATGGGTACTTGATGCTGACATAGCCAAATGCTTCGATAAAATCAATCACGATGCACTTCTAACTAAACTGAATACCTATCCATCCATGAGACGCTTAATAAAGTCCTGGCTAAAAGCCGGTGTGATGGATAGTGGGACATTCTCACCTACAGATGAGGGCACCCCTCAGGGTGGAGTTATCTCTCCACTAAAGCGCGAATATAGCCCTCCACGGAATGGAACAGGCCATATGGGATTACGCAAATTCTGTAAAAGGCAAGAAAACCCACTATAAAAAGGGACTAGCTCTAATCAGATATGCCGACGATTTTGTCATCCTACACCAAGACCAAAAAGTGATAGAAGAATGCCTTGAAGTCATCAATAATTGGCTACATGACATGGGTCTGGAATTAAAGCCTAGCAAAACCAAAATGACCTATACCTTTAACGGATTTGAATTCCTTGGATTTAATATCCGTCAGTACAAAGTAGGCAAAAACCACTCTAAACAAGGCTTTAAAACCATCATCAAACCATCTAAGGATGCAATTCTAGAACATTTCGAGCGGCTTTCAAAAGTCATCGACAGACATAAAGCCGCTCCTCAAGAGGCTTTAATCAAACACCTCAAACCTATTATACGCGGATGGTGCAACTACTACAGAGGAGTCTGTAGCAAAGAAACCTTCCAAGATTTAGGTTACATGCTCTGGAACAAACTCCAAAGATGGGGATATAGAAGACACCCAAAGAAAACCAAAACCTGGGTAAACAAGAAATATTGGGGAACCATCGGAGAGGATAATTGGATATTCATGGCAGATGAGGATAATTACCTCCCAAAACATGCCAAAACTGAAATAATAAGGCATAAAAAAATCCAAGATACCAGAAGTCCCTACGATGGAGACCTAATCTATTGGAGCACCAGAATGAGAGAACATCCTGAAATGCCAGCTCAATCGGGAAGGCTTTTGAGAAAGCAAAAAGGGAAATGCGCTCATTGTGGTCTTACCTTCAGACCTGGGGATTCAATGGAAATGCATCACATACTACCACGCGCACTGGGTGGAAATAACAAGGATGAAAATCTGGAATTACTACACCTAACCTGCCACGATGCCAAACACGGGAAAAAAGTCAACGCCTTAGAGTTAGATGAAAACCCGTTTTAGAGGTACCAGCGACAATGGTTCCTATGATGAGGAGCCGTATGATGCGAAAGTGTCACGTACGGTTTTGAAGACGAGTCAGTGGGGTGACTCACTGACTTAGTTTAATTGCCCTAGGATAATACCTAGGCATCGACTCTACCAAAGAACCTTGGTATATCTTAACTAATTTGGTGGATTTAGACCTAGCTATTCGAGCTTATCAAAAGGTGCGACCCGTGGCGAATTTAATTCGCCTACGGAAAGCGCACCTAAAGCGTTTTGATATTGAAGAGATGTTTCGAGATTTTAAAGCAGGTGGCTATAATCTTGAAGGCTCCAAACTGAAACATCAGCAGCTTAATAAACTACTTATTGTCGTTGCTATTGCTTATACTAGTGCCCTTGTCCACGGTCAAAACATTAAGAGTCTTGGCATTCAAAAATATGTAGCACGACCGGAAACTTCCTCAACTTCACAACGTAGACATAGCTCTTTTTATATTGGTCAACATCTTCATCATTGGCTCCGCCTACAGCAATTGTGCCAACAAACTTTGTCTGAACTTTTGCAAATTAATCGTCGTTGGATTCTCCATTACAATCAGGGCAAACGTGCTATTGAGCTTGCCCTGTCTAGTTTTCAATCCCCTTTGTCGCCCTGCTAGCTGTTTACTCCGTCCCTACCTAAACAATCACCCTCGATTTCGTCGTTACTTCGTCTATCCAAGTAACCTTGTAACAGTCGTCTCAATAGTTCGTATCCATTTTCGAGTAGTAACGTCTCTAATTCCCCATGCTCGCGCACCGCACACTGTTTCTGAACCGAGCCAATCAACTATTTGTTCAAATAGCTC
>NZ_JAAHIE010000483.1:0-5514 GCF_010671945.1 Moorena sp. SIO4E2 | reverse complement strand
TTTTACAGTTGAGTTGTGGATTAAGCCTGAAAATACTAATGATGGACAGTGCTTTGTTGGAAAAAACTCTCAGGATGGAGGCAACATATTCCTCTTGGGTTATTGGCATGAAGGCTTGTTTTTACTTTTACGTGATTCATCCTTTAAGGTTCCTAATCAAAAAACAGCAGGATATTGGTTCCATCTAGCAGTAGTAGTCCAGGAAAATCAGGGAAATTCTGAAATTACTATCTATAAAGATAATTTATTAATCCATAGTGAAACCTTTCCAGGTAAGACCTTAGGAAATCCCGAAGGTAAGCCTTGGTCACTGGGACAGGAGTGGGATAGTGGTCCTAAGGAATCAGATTTCTTCAATGGTCAAATCGCCGAAGTCCGGATCTGGAACAAAGCCCGCACAGCTGAAGAAATCCAAGCGGATATGCACCAACACCTCACAGGAAAAGAGGAAGGTTTAGTTGGTTATTGGCCATTAAATCAAATCGAACCAGAAGGAGATACGATCAAAGTTCGTGACCTCACAGATAATAAAAATGATAATAAAAATGATGGCACGGTCAAGGGAGCAATCCTCAAAGATGACAATACCTTGCCCGTTGGCAGTAATGCTTTAGTGAGTGCAGAATACAACACCATTACCATAGACAAAATTACCAATCGAAAATCTGCCATCATGCGGCGTTTCTTCGCCTACCCTGCTCTCAATGGTGTGGAATTGTTACCAGACAAACGCATCGAAAAACTAGAACTGAAATGGATTGGTAATGCTCAATTTGCCCCGACCCTCCTCGGCTATATTGAAGGCGCTCCCCCCATACCCAGTGAAAATTTAACTGTCGATATTGATTACACCAGTGCAACTTCAGTAGAATTAGCCATATCTGAAGATGTAGCGTTTAGCTGGAATCGCAATCAGGATGCTGGTTTAGGAGCAAATATCGAGGGATTTATCGGCACGGCTGGTGAAGTCTATGCTGGCCTTGGAGTTGAAACACAAGTCGGAGAATGGAAAGCTGGTTTTGCAGGTAACCTTGACTTTAACTACCAGTGGCAAAACGAAAGTAATATTACTTCCAGTTCAGCACTAAGCATGAGCGATCTCTTAGAGTTAAGGGGTACACCAGAATCAACAGTAAAATTCCCTCATCTCGGGCAACGGTTTATCCCCAAAAACGTTGGTTATGCTTTGGTCGTTTCTAGTTTGGCGGATGTATTTATCACTCGCCTGCAACGCAGTAAGAAAATGATTGGTTATCAGGTACAGCCCGTGGATGGTATTCCACCAGATGTTAATACTATCACCTTCTTAATCAATCCCGCCTATACCATGAACGGTAGTTTGGATGGGATGACAGGCAGTAGTGCTAGTAGCGATCGCTTCTTCCGCCATGTCCCAGAAATGCGTGCCCAATATGGTTCTCTCTATCCAGCAAGTTACTATCGTCTGCAAGAAGCTTACGACCTGAAACAGCAGATAGAGAATGAGGATAAGCGGCGAGAGTCATATTTTGCTCAGTTCAATGCGGGTTTAGTTGATGAAACCTCTTTGAACCGAGAAATAGACAGTGGTGATGCTCCTCAAACAATTGGAGTTACCCGCTCAGAAGACAAACCGGATGAGGAGTTGACTGAAGAGGAAAAACAAGCAGCCCAAAAAAGACAACAAGAACAATTTGAGCAAGAAGCAGAAGCAGCGGCTGACAAGCAATCAGAAGCAGCCAAGCAAAAGCAAAAAGAAATTGATGCCAAGATTACCGACCAAGAAACAAGAGTTCATGCCACAGACAGTTTTGCGGGTTGGCAGAAAAATATGGAAAAAATCCAACTTCGGGCAGGCAAACGCAATATAGTCAACACCTATGTCTGGGATGCGGATGGCGGAATGCGCACAGAAGCCCAAAGCTTTGCCAATACAGCAGAACATACTATTGGTGGTTCGTTTACCTTAAACGCTGGGTTAGGATTCTTGGGAGAGTTTACCGCTGGGGGAATTGCTGGTGAACTAACTGCTCAGGCTACCATAAACATGACCCAAACCATGAGTAAAACGGAAGCTCGTAGCAAAGGTATAGAGTTATATGTCGATCTCAGTGGGGTTGAAAGTACTGGGATTACCGATGACAACGATTATCCACTACAGCCTGGAGAAAAAGTAGACCGCTACCGCTTTATGAGTTTCTACCTCGAAGGTAGCACTCAAAACTTTAATGACTTTTTCACCTATGTCGTCGATCCTGAATGGCTTGCGAGTAACGATGAAGAAGCCCGTGCTTTGCGCCAAGCTAAAGGTAAAGCAAATAAAACCTGGCGGGTATTACATCGAGTCACCTATGTAGAACGTCCAGCACTGATGGGCTTTGGTCGTGATGTGCGTCAAACTTCTACTGAAGATGGCGTTACCACAGCAGTTGTTAACTACTTCCAAGATATATCTCAAAAGCAGAAAGTTCTTGAAACCAAGGTCGATCAACTTCTGACAATGCTCAAAGATATCAAGAGTTGATTCAATTAGGTTAAATCCTCTGGTGAGTGGCGGTTGTACCTCTACTCACCCTGCTCAAAGCTAATACCAAGAAGATATAACAAGGAAGCCATCATGCCAACAAGATCACGGGTCAAGTTCAAACGGGGTGAGCGATACAAATACAAAGATCTCAAGTTCAAACGGGGTGAGCGATACAAATACAGAGATCTTAAGTTCAAACGGGGTGAAAAAGTCAGTCCCAGGGAACTTGAGTTTCGACTCCGTCGTATTACTCCAACACCAGAACTATCTCAAGCAGCAGTACGATGGAAGCAGGTTAAGCTCGCTGTCAAGATCCGAGGTAGAGAAATCGGTGAGGCACTTCTACGACGGGAACAAGATAATCAAAGGCAGGAGATTAACCAGTCCCGCGAAAGTTTAACTAATAAACTCAGTATCCCACAAGAGCCTCAGGAATGGAGTAATGAGGACTGCCAAAATGCGATCAAAGGTCTTAACTCCGACTGGAAACACATTCATGCTACCCTCAAAAATGATACCGAAGCCCTAAAGAAATTAGTTGATTTCCGTAAGCAACTCGTAGATAGCTTAATCGATGAAATGCGGCAAAAGTATCCGGGTTTGGTCGCCAGTTCAGTGGGTAGTAGCGACCTCACCTCTGACTATGATGTTACCCTAGGAGTGACTGATGGTAGTGTTAATGATGTCAAAGCCGTCCAAGAACTCAACGCCCGCCTCAAGGAAATCTTTGGCAAACAACCAGGTACTGTCTTTGACACCAATTTCTACACCAACAACTTCCTAACTTTAAAGGAAAATATTCTTACGGACGGTTCAGTGGGTGAGGTAGCCCCAGCCGATAGTCCTAACGAAGCAACCGCCCCCATTACTACTGCTGATCAAGATGTGCTGGCACTGTTAAAACAACGGCGCTACATGGATCAGATTAAATGGGAAGACTATGTCAAAGAAGTGACTAATGATATTACTGATCCAACCAAGCGGGCAGAAACTATACGGCAGTATGATACAGCTAATGATATTTACCAAATCAGCCTCCAGGAATTATTAGAAGCAACTGGCGAACCTTCAGCGTCAGTGCAACTCACTGCTGAGGAGGAAAGCCTGATTGAACTGCAACCCGTAGAAAGCCATGAACTGTTGCGTAATCAACTCTTACTTTCCCATAAAATCCGTGCCCAAGAAGAATCAAACTCCGACCTAGTATTAGAAAAAAGCAACGAACTCTATAACAATCGAATGTTACAAGTTAGGGAACTGCAAGCACAAGTGGCAGCCCTCCCTGACCAAAATAGCGAAGAAGCCCAAAACCTCAAAGCTGAGGTGGAACGACAGCTTAGTAACGCTTTATTCTTTGCTAGTGAAGCCTATCACAGTAAAGGCACAATTCTGCACGTAGTTGAGGGCATTCAAGGAAAAAACCAAGAAGTGCTAGCAGCACTAACACCGAATCAAATCCTTGATTCTGTCAATGAACAATTAGGAGATTTCCTCAAAGACATTCGCCATTACACCGCTGAAGAAGTTGATGATGGCACAACATTTTATCGCGCTTCCAAGTATATGCACCGCTTGTTTGACGCAGTAAATCTTTTGAAAGAAAAGGAAGCGATTGGCGATTTAGACTTTGAAAGTCAATATGGTAGTACTAAGGATTTGTATGAAGCCATAGGGGAAGTACTCTTACCCGCCCGCAAAGGTAAATTTGGATTGTCACCTGAAGAGACTATGGAACTTGCCAGAGACACTGTCTGGAACATGTATCAGATCATTACAGCAGAGGAGTTGGAAGATATAGTGCTATCTTTAGTCAAGGAGGTCAACATTGTAGCGAGGGACGTTATCAACTTTGATGATGCGGATGTTTCGGAATTATTACCTGAGTAGGCACTGCCTACCCTACATGATTTCCTAGTTCTACCTGGAAACATTATTTGTCAGATACAATGAAAGCAAAACCTACAACTCTGTGAGCATGACTCCAGTATCCGATCGCCAAAATCCCCAAGCAGCCATCATTCGTACAGAACGGGGACTGACAATAGCAGGTACGCGCATTACAATTTATGATATCATGGGTCATCTTGAGGCCGGATGGACACCCAAATTAATGGGAAACTGGCTCTCTATAACTGATGAGCAACTTGATGCAGCCCTATCCTACATTGATACCCACCGTAGGGAAGTAGAAGCGGAGTATCAAACCGTTTTGAAGATAGCTCAAGAGATTCGAGACTATTGGGAAGAAAAAAATCGTGAGCGTTTTGAACAGATTGCTAAAAAGGATCCCTTACCAGGACAAGAAGCAGTTCGCGCTAAATTAAAAGCCTGGAAAATCAAGCGTGGGCTAGCCTGATGGTCTTCCTGATCGTTCGCGTAGCGTGACCAAAGGTCAATCATAATATTGAGGGATATGCTCTGATTTTGTTTGGAACTTTGGGAAGCAACGGTTGGCTCGATTTTGTGCCGATTCGTTTCATTATGTTTCCAGAAGTAAATTTGCCAATTAATAGTGACGATCGAGTTGTCTGGCGATTGGCACAGGCTAATCAAATGATACTACTTACAGCTAATAGGAGCATGAAAGGCAAGGATTCCCTAGAACAGACAATTCGTGAATAAAATCTGCCCACTTCTCTACCCGTAATCACTATTGGAAATGTCGATCGCTTGAGTGAAAGTCAATATCGGGAAAACTGTGCAGTTAGTCTTGTTGAGATTGTACTTGATATTGATGACTACAAGGGAGTAGGTCGGCTCTTTATTCCATAGAACATACGCTCGATAGTCCCTTAAAAACTATCCCAAATTTCCTCCGCACAACCAAATTCCTGTTTCATTATCTGTGACGCTTTTTCTATTTCATCGGTGGTAGGTGGGGCTATTTCTTCCCCCTCCCAGTCTACAATCAATAAATCGTTGGGACTACAGTGAAAGAAGGCGCAGAGTTGAGCGAGGGTAGTAAAAGCGATCGCTCTTAGCGGAAGCTGAGGCCTTTGGGCCACGCT
>NZ_JAAHIE010000482.1:0-5518 GCF_010671945.1 Moorena sp. SIO4E2 | reverse complement strand
TCTCAGAGTTCCTGCTACTTGATCCAATTCAGCATAGATCCACCAACTTTTATTAAGGTCTTTAATTAATTTTTTATTTTTATCAGCATACAATCGTGAATACCATGTTCCTGATTCAGAATCATAGGCTTCTTTGAATAACTTATCAGCACTAGTTCTCGCAAAAGTAATAAATCTTTCATTGTTAACTAATTTACCAGTTAGGTAGATCATCCACAAAGTTTTTATTGAATGTCCATAATCAGTTTTGCCAGTTAATATTTTTTTATCTTCTGCATTGTCAATATAATACCAAAAATTATTATATTCAGGACTGTAAAACTGGTTCATTAAGATCCGCGAGATGTGAACCAAATCTTTTTTCCACTGCGACTGGTAAGGTTCAGGTAATATCGGTGCGAGAAGCATTAGATAGGTGTTCATTTGATCTAATTCATACACTATTCCTTTCCTTTGTTTTTTGGATTCCTGGTTTTGAGGGTTTTTAGGTAATTGAAGTATTATGTCTTGTTCTGAATCATAGTAATTTTCAAAGATAAAGTCTTTTAACTTAATAATATCTGGCAATACTTCTTCATCTTGAGTTAGATAGTAATAAAAAGCCATCCCCTGTAAAGCATAGGCTAGTTCTTGACTATTACGCTCTGAAACAGAAGAAAGAGGAGTAAGATTATCTTCAGAAAATACAGTAAATACACCACCATTTTCTCGATCAAATCCATATTTGCGAATCCAATCTAATCCAGATTTTGCTAAACTTAAAAATTTAGGATTTCCAGTCAATTGATAAGCAACTCCGTAGGTGTAAATTTGACGAGAATGAGCAACTATGTGCTTTTTATTAAAGTAATTTTTAATCCAATTGTCTTCATCTTCTAAATCCTTAAAAATTGGGCATGGTTGAGACAAATCAAGTAGCTCCCCATTGTCACATCGCAAGCTAGGAAAATTACCTACAGGTTTACCAAAAGCAGTTTCCATTAACCACCAAGGATTGAGGTCTTCTTCTACATGCTGTAACCATCTTTCACCGGTTAGGGTTTGTATTTTTTGTTCGAGTAATATAGGTTGGCTAATGGTTGGTGACAAGCCAACTATCAAGGTAATTACTAAAGTAGTAATAAGTACATATAAATAAAATCGATATTTTTTCATCATCTGTAAATAAAGGGTTTTAGCAATTTTAGTAACCCAGAACTTCAATTAATTTTTTTTTTTTATTCCCGTCATTGTCCATAAATCTTAATCAGCTATCTTATCGGATTCACTTTCAAAAATTAGCAGAGCATTTATTTTAAAGTTTTGGACTCAATCTACTATCAGGTTTGCACTCAAAATAATCGGCCTGTTTATCGCTTATTTCTACCTCTGTTAATCTCGTTTTTATTCTTCAATATCTGCCAATTTAAAGTTGACTAACTTCTGACAAAAAAAATGAGCTATCTCTGGTGAAAGTTATCCTTGGAGATAGTCTCTTAGGGTCGTTTCTATATTCTCCGGCTCACGTCTATTTTGGGATCACCTCGTTTCACAGCCGCTATTGCTTTTCTGCGTAGGTCATAACTTAAGGAAGCAGGCATCGGTGTTCCTCGCTACTCGTCATCTATAAGTCCTAACATAGATTCGTAGCACTATATTCTTTATTTTGTCAAGTTCTATGACTTTACAACCGCTTTAGACTCTAAACCCAAGGGCCCTGAATTGCAAATGTGATACCAGGCTCTTGAATGTTCACGAACATGATCCGACCATTGGGTGAGAAGCAAGCACCAGCAAACTCACTGCTGTTGAGGGCATTCCGTGCCAACTGGTAAAGCTCACCTTTAGGATTGACCCCAACCAGGAATTGGTCACCACCACCATCTTCACAGAGGATGAGATCCCCAGAAGGACTCATGGTCACATTATCTGGGTGTTCTAGTAAGCTGCGGTCATGGGACTCAACAAACAGTTCAATGGTGCCACCCTCTTGGGGATTGCTACCAGGAACATAGCGCCAGACTTGACCAGCTCCATTCGCCCATCCAGTGTTTGGATTTAACGAACCACCACTAGTACAGGTAAAGTAAACCTCATTATTACCGTACCATGCCCCTTCTCCCCGGGTAAATTGGGTTGCTCCCTTACCAAAACCTTCAACCCGCACAGTATCTTCTTCCGGGTCTACATCCTCAATCCGAACCCATTCTACTGCCATGGGCTGACCGACAGGGAAGTTTTCAACCGTGATTTTTTGAAATGTTCCCTGGATCTTCAATGCCTCCAGTAGACCCCCTGCTTTTAAGTTGCCTGGTTGCTTGGGAATAAAGCGATAAAACAGACCATCCATCCTGTCTTCAGTCTGATAAACAATCCCAGTATTGGGATCTACTGCAACGGCTTCATGGTTAAAACGACCCATGGCCACTAGAGGCTCAGCTTGAACCACTTCACCGGTAATGGGCACTTCAAAGTTATAGCCGTGCTTCATCGAAACACTTCTGGGGTCATCTGCCGGATAAGTGGTGGGAGTAACGGTGCTTTCTTCACAACTAATCCATGAACCCCAAGGGGTTGGTCCGCCACTACAGTTTCGTTCAGTACCAGCGAGGGAAGTGTACTGTTTGACCAGTTGACCATTGGCTGCCACTACTAGTGTTGTCGTGCCTCCCAAACACATGGGGTCATACTTGATATACTCTACTGCTACCAATCCATGTTTATCCAATTGATGGGGGCTAAGTTCATGATTGCGCACCAGGACAGTATTGCCTCCCGGTGCAGGAAAAGCCGCCATGCCATCGGGTCTACCAGGCACCAAATTGCTATCACTCATGGTGTCACCTGTGCGGGATAAAATTTTATAGCTAAATCCGGCTGCCAGGTCTAATAATTGATTAGGGTCTGGCTGAAGGGACCCAAAGCCTTTACCTCGAAATGATTTACCAAGAGCCTTCTTGGCAAAAACCTCTTTCAAGGGGGATGCTAGAATTGCACCAGCGGTGCTAGCACTGGCTAAGGCAAAGAAGTGACGTCGTGATAAAGTCATTGGTGGATAACGGATAGGTGTTTGATCACTCAGAGCCATCAGCTCTATGCCCATCAGGATAAATCGTCGAACTATCCAAGTAGGCATCACAAAGATCGACGTTCTCGGCTCGAAATAAGTTGCAACCCCTCAACTGAGCCTTAGTAAGGATAGCTCTTTTCAGGTTAGCATTACTCAAATTGGCATGGCTGAGATTGGCATGGCTCAGGTCAGTGTCCCTCAAATCTGCTGCTTGGAGATTAGCACCAGCTAGATTTGCGCCCTGTAAATTGGCACGACGTAGATTTGCTCTGAACAGATTGGCATTCTGAAGATCCGCCCCAGAGAGATTGGTCTGGTAGAGCTGGGCATCACTTAACTGAACTGCTTGAAGTTGAGCTTGCTGCAACTTGGCTTGACTTAGATTAGAGTAGGGCAGGTAAGTCTTTTTAAGATTGCTGCTAGTCAGGTCAATTGCTTGTATATCTGCTTCAAACAGGTCAGCTTCACTGATATCTACTCCACTAAAGTCTCGTCTACCCCTAGCGTATTGTTCAAGTAACTCGGCTCCACCAATCTTTTTCATTGCGCTATAAATAGGTCAGCTTTTGCCGCCCAATACCAATTTATAAAATAATGTCAATGCGTATTTATGCTTATTTATTTTATAAAGGTATAACTTTGTAGCGCATTACACACTTAATTATAATTCTTTTTTAATATTTGTGAAAATTTGCTACGTAAAAATAAAAATACTTGACAAAATAATTTTATTAAAATAAAATTATTTAATAAAATTTTTTCGAAATTTTTCTTAGGTAGGGAGCAGGGACTTCGGACTTCGGAGCAGGGAACAGGGAATAGGGAACAGGGCAAAAATCCTGTGTACGTGATTAGGCTAAAAACCGCTATATCAATAAGGGAGCAGGGAACAGCGGATCACCGGAACAGGGAACAGGACAAAAATCCTGTCAAGATATAAAGCAAAGCTTCATGTTCTGTTGCAACTAAGATGTCAAAACTGCCAGTATCCATCGCTCAGCACTACCACGAGCGCACCAAATATGCTCCAGAAACCATATCAGCCAAAAATAAGGGCTTAGACTGGGAGAAGCAGCCGATACCGTTTAAAGACTACAAAGTTGGGACTAACTTTGACCTAAAACCATACTTCTCACAAGACCGGGAGCAGTTTACCTCTGAACCGAGTAAAAGTTGGTGGCGGCTATCCCAGTTACTACTGTGTAGTTATGGTTTGACAGCTAGGGTGGAGACCATGGGACCACCACTTTATCTGAGGGCAGCTCCCTCTGCTGGTGGCTTATACCCAGCTGAAGTTTATTTGATTTCCCGTGGTACTCCCCTATTACCACCAGGACTATACAACTATCAGTGTCTGACCCATTCTCTGGTTCATTTTTGGGAGAGTGATGTTTGGAATGCACTGCAAGAGGCTTGCTTCTGGCACCCAGTTTTGGAGAGTACGGAACTGGCTATTGTAACTACAGCGGTATTTTATCGCTCTGCCTGGCGCTATGAAGACCGGGCATACCGTAGAATTTTTCTAGACACTGGTCATCTGCTAGGCAACATTGAGTTAGCTGGGGCTTTGAGTGATTACCGACCTCACCTAATTGGTGGCTTTGCTGATCAAAAAGTTAATGAACTGCTTTATCTAGACCTGGAACAAGAAGGAGCGATCGCAGTAATCCCCCTGGCCGATCAGCTCAAAGTTGAACAAAACTTGCCCATCGCCCCAACTGTGTTGCCATCTCCTACTGAAGTTAATTACCCAAAGATTCCAGATGGAGAATTATTGGGTTATTTGCACCGCGCTACGGAAATTAAAGAGGGTGGTGATTGGAAAGCTAAGGGTAATACTTTAAAGATTACAGACATTGACCAGCAGTTAGAAGACAAGTACAATTTTCCGTTTTGTGATAAAGTTTCAACGGCTACAAACCCCATAGATTGGGGGGAGTTAACCAGCTCAGGTAATGCTCCGAAAGCATTTTTAGATACTATTCTAAAACGACGCTCTACCCGAGCTTATAGTGCAGCTAATTTGACCTTGGAGGAGCTAAAAGCTCTTCTGGATTTTACATACCAACCTCAGCATTATATTGAACAGGGGTTAGATGGAACACCAGATTATTTTGATTTAAGTTTAATCGAAACATTTATAGCAGTATCTGGGGTTAATGACTTAGAAGAAGGCTGCTATTATTACGCCCCTAAGGCTCAAGAATTGCGGCAAATTCGGTTTAAAAACTTCCGTAAAGAATTGCATTTTCTGTGTTTAGGGCAAGATTTGGGTCGAGATGCCAGAGCAGTGGTGTTCCACACCGCAGACTTACAAAAAGCAGTGGCTAGATTAGGCGATCGCGCTTACCGTTACTTGCACATGGATGCTGGTCATCTAGGACAGCGGCTCAATCTAGCAGCTATTTACCTTGGTTTAGGAGTAAGTGGTATTGGTGGCTTCTTTGATGACCAGGTAAATGACGTTTT
>NZ_JAAHIE010000481.1:0-5521 GCF_010671945.1 Moorena sp. SIO4E2 | reverse complement strand
TCTACGACTTCTATAATTTCTAAACCTAGTGTATTTTCCAAAGCGCCCGTTCTCCCAAAAGCTAGATGAGCTTATTTTCTTAATTATTTGTTTACAGTTCTTAAGTCTATCAGAGCGTGGTATCTCGTAGAAGGGAACAGGGAATAGGGAATAGGGCACAGGGACTGAAATCCTTGTTTACTCTGGGGTTTGGGTGTGTGGAAACGGATGCGATCGCATCATCCTAGGGAATCGGGAATCGGAACCCACCCCTAACCCCTCCCAGGAGGGGAACGGGAATCGGGAATCGGGAATCGGAACCCACCCCTAACCCCTCCCAGGAGGGGAACGGGAATCGGGAATCGGGAATCGGAACCCACCCCTAACCCCTCCCAGGAGGGGAACGGGAATCGGGAATCGGGAACAGGGGGCGTTGCGTCAGTCTTCGCGCTGAATAGCAGTAGAGTGGGCATCCTGCCCGCATGAAAATGTAGAGTGGGCATCCTGCCCGCGTGACAATGTAGAGTGGGCATCCTGCCCGCGTGAAAATCAGCATGAAACTGGCATCTTGCCAGTTCTACGCCTGATGCCCATTCCACACAACTCTTCAAACAATCAGCATGAAACTGGCAAGATGCCAGTTCTACGCCTGATGCCCATTCCACAGGTGCGACCCAAGGCCGGGTTCCCCGGCCATTGGAAAGCGCACCTACTCTTCAAATCATTCCATTTCCCCCCTTATTAAGGGGGGTTAGGGGGGATCACCCATCCTGCCTCTTAAACCAAGGACCCACCACCTGGATCAATCTAGTCAATGCTCCCACTAAAACTGCGATCGCTAAAATCATTTCCGCTGGACTGTCCCCATCCTTGAGCCAGAGAGCAGGATTTTCCATGAGGGGCTGTGGTTGTTCGACTAATGCTATAGTGTCAACTCCTTGATTATCAAGTACTTGCTGTTTGAGGTCATTCATGGTAATGCTTCGATTTCCTAACTGAAACCATAGTGACCTGGGGGTGGTGTCCAAACGCAACAGTTAGTTGAGGGAAGCTACAACCACTGTGTATCAAGGCTAGACTAGTTGAGGGTAGCTTCTGCAATTGTGGGAAAACCTACCCTAACCCTGAAGTTTTTTTCTTGCCCATCCCCCAAGAGAATGCCAAGACCTACTTACGGTCCTAAAGTTAAAGACAGAGCATTGCGTCTATTTGAAGCATTAGTTTCTTTTGCTAAAGACATCGGTAATCAGGGAAATCCAGATATTAAATTCCGTTGGATAGAGAAAAACTCAAGTCATCGAGAACTAGTAATCCAAACTCAGACCAGATTTTTAATTGAACTGACCAAGAAGGATAACTATCCAGGTAGTCTCAGCAAGGCTCAAGTGGTAGAAGCCTTGCAGCGGATGGAAGACTTCTTAGGAATTTTAGAAGACAACCGTGTCAAGAAGAAGGGAAAGGATGAAAGGCATTTTACCCTGACACTCTACTGCCAAGACCTAGCCAAAAATCTAGAACTATTTAAGCAAGAGTGGGAGAATAAACGACCAGAGAAATCGAAACAGCAATCCCTACCAACTGCTACTACTCCTGCCAAAACCTGCCAAGCCCTTCGCCCTAAGCCAGGGGTTCCGTTCCAAGCCCCACCCCTACCAGCTTACTTTATCCAGCGCCCAGAGGTAAGCCAATCCCTGAAGCAATCCTTACTGTCAGAGCAGACAGCTAAGACCGGCACTCTGGTGGTTAGCGCTATTTATGGTTTAGGGGGGATTGGTAAATCTACCTTGGCTGCTGCTATTGCCCATGATCCAGAGGTACAGACTCATTTTCCCGATGGTATTCTGTGGGCAACCTTGGGTCAGCAGCCAGACTTGCTATCTTTCCTCAGCAGTTGGATCCAAGCACTGGGAGACCATGACTATAAACCCACTAATACTAATGCTGCTTCTAGACATTTACAAACCTTGCTGTTTGAGAAGGCTACACTGCTAGTCGTAGACGACGCTTGGAAGCCAGACCATGTACAACCGTTTCGGATTGGTGGTGCTAAGTGCCGGGTGTTAGTGACAACTCGTGAAGCTCAAATTGTGGGAGTGACTCGCTATGATTTAGATGTGATGAATCCCTCACAAGCCTTAGCCTTACTGGAAGAGTATGGGGGTTCTCAACTCAAGGGGTCAGACCGTAAACAAGCCCAAGCCCTAGCCACAACAGTGGGCTACTTACCCCTAGCCCTGGAGTTAGCGGCAGCACAAATAGCAGATGGTATTTCCTGGAAAGAGTTACTCACTGACCTGCAAAAAGAAATTGCCCTGTTGGAAACCTTAGATTTACCAGGTGCCCAAGAGGTTGATGAAAAGCGACGCAAGCACTACAGCCTAGTGGCATCCTTTAATCTCAGTTTACGGCGACTACCACCAGGAAAATTTCAGCAATTTGCCTGGTTTGGTGTCTTGCCAGAAGATGTCTCGATTACTCCCGCTTTAGGCACAACCTTGTGGGATATCAGTGCTAGGGAGGCCAGAAAGACATTACAGTATTTTAAGTCTAAGGCTCTACTGCTCTCTGGTAAATCAACTAATGGCACTGCCACCTATCAGCTCCATGACTTAGTCCATGACATGGCCCGTCGGTTGCTAACTGATCAAGCAGCTACAGGGGAAGAGGTGAGCTTACCGGGTTTGGGATTAACCTGGCCCCAAGCCCATGGTCAACTCCTAGAGCGCTATCGCCAAAAAACCCAAAACGGGTTATGGCACACTCTACCCGATGATGGCTATAGTCACAGTTATCTGACTTGGCATTTAGAAAAAGCCGGTTGGGTAGAGGAAGTCCACCAACTGCTGCAAGAGGAAACAGAGGCTGGACGCAATGGTTGGTATGAAGCTTGTGAACGTTTTGATCAACTGGGAAGCTTTGTCAAGGATGTGGCCAAGGCTTGGCAGTTAGCAGAAGAGGCTTTTTCCTCTTCACCAACTCGTTCTATTAGTTTGCAGTGCCGTTATGCCTTGATGGTGTCTTCTATCAATAGTTTAGTAGGGAATATTCCAGGAGAGTTGATGGCAGCCCTGGTAGAGAAAAAGATCTGGACTCCAGTTCAGGCTTGGGCTTACGTTAAACAAATACAACATCCTAATCGTCGAAGATCAGCACTAGAAGAGCTAGCTCCAAAGTTACCAGAAACATTACTCCCAGAAGCCCTCAAAATCGCACAGGCCATTACCGATGAGTGGATCCGAGCCTATGCCCTTAGAGACCTAGCACCATATTTGCCGGAAAGCCTACTCTCAGAAGCCCTAGAAGCAGCACGAGCCATTACTAATGAGTCATACCGAGCCCATGCCCTGAGTGACCTAGCACCACAGTTGCCTCACATCTTACCAGAAGCCCTAAAAGCAGCACGGGCTATTACCGATGAGTGGAGCCGAGCTAGAGCCCTCATAAGACTAGCACCACAGTTGCCCGAAATTTTATCAGAAGCCCTAGAAGTGGCACGGGCCATTACCGATAACAGAGACCGAGCCAATGCCCTGAGTGAACTAACACCACAGTTGCCTCACATCTTACCAGAAGCCCTAGATGCAGCACGGGTCATTACCGATGAGTCAAAACGAGCCGATGCCCTCAGAGCAATAGCACGACAGTTGCCGGAAATTTTACCAGAAGCCCTAGATGCGGCACGAGCCCTTACCGATGAGTCAAACCGAGCCGATGCCCTGATTTACCTAGCGCCACAGTTGTCGGAAAGCTTGCTCCCACAAGCCCTAGAAGCAGCACGAGGGATCACCAATGAGTCAAACCGAGCCGATGCCCTAAGTGGACTAGCACTAAAGTTGCCGGAAATTATACCAGAAGCCCTAGAAGCAGCACGAGCCATTACCAATGATAGAGACCGAGCCTATGCCCTGAGTGAACTAGCACCACAGTTGCCCGAAATTATACCAGAATCCCTAAAAGCGGCACGAACCATTACCAATCAGTCCAGCCGAACCCATGCCCTGGGAAAACTAGCACCAGAGTTGCCCGAAAGCCTACTCCCACAAGCCCTAGATATGGCACGAGCCATTACCGATGAGTCATACCGAGCCCATGCCCTGAGTAAACTAGCACCACAGTTGGGGGAAAGCCTACTCTCACAAGCCCTAGAAGTGGCACGGGCCATTACCGATCACAAAGACCGAGCCCATGCTCTGAGTGAAATAGCACCACAGTTGCCGGAAATCTTACCAGAAGCCCTAGATGCGGCACGAGCCCTTACCGATCACAAAGACCGAGCCGATGCCCTGAGTGAAATAGCACCACAGTTGCCGGAAATCTTACCAGAAGCCCTAGATGCGGCACGAGCGATTACCGATCACAAAGACCGAGCCGATGCCCTGAGTGAACTAGCACGACAGTTGCCGGAAACCCTCCTCCCACAAGCCCTAGAAGTGGCACGAGCGATTACCGATCACAAAGACCGAGCCGATGCCCTGAGTGAACTAGCACGACAGTTGCCGGAAATCCTACCACAAGCCCTAGATGCCGCACGAGCCATTACAGATCACAAAGACCGAGCCCATGCCCTGAGTAATCTAGCACCACAGTTGCCTCAAATCCTCGCAGAAGCCCTAGAATCAGCAAGGGCCATTACCGATGAGTCGAGCCGAGCCCATGCCCTGAGTAATCTAGCACCACAGTTGCCTCAAATCCTCGCAGAAGTCCTAGAAGCAGCAAGGGCAATTACCGATGAGTCGAGCCAAGCCCTAGCCCTGATGCTACTAGTATCAGATTTTCCGGAAAGCCTACTCCCACAAGCCCTAGAAACGGCACGGGCAATTCAGTCTGAGTATCACCGAGCCATAGCCTTCAGTGGACTAATCGAAAATCCCAGCTTATCCCTCCAAGAGGACGTTTCCCTTTGGCAAGAGTTTCTTCACACCTTGGCTTGTCGCGATCGCCAGTTTTTATTAGCAGTCCTGGTTAATCTCAGTCCAACTATTATCTCGTTGGGAGGCAAAGAAGCTCTGGCTGCAATTGTTGAAGCGATTAAGGATGTAAGTCGGTGGTGGCCCTAGAGTGGAATTAAAAAGCTTTGAAAATCGCGGTTTTATCAATTATTTATTTATGGTTTTTGTAACCATTATTACAACAATTGCTAGATAGTTTTTTAAAATAAATAATCAAACCAAATACTGATTTATAGTAACACCAAAACTTATCCTATTTCTTTCCTTTTTCTTAATTTAAACTATCCCCTAACCATGCTATATCCTTAAATAGGATTCAACAACATAGGATTAACCAACAATGCTGGATTTTCTCAATCCCATCCTAGGACGCAAGCCAGAACAGATGAAAGCCAATGTAGAAATTTACACCTGGCAAGCCTGCCCCTTCTGTATCCGAGCCAAGCTATTGCTATGGTGGAAAGGGGTTGACTACACCGAGTATAAAATCGATGGGGACGACAATGCCAGAAACCAGATGGCGGAACGAGCCAACGGAGGTCGAACGGTACCCCAAATTTTTATCAATAACCAACACATTGGCGGTTGCGATG
>NZ_JAAHIE010000480.1:0-5528 GCF_010671945.1 Moorena sp. SIO4E2 | reverse complement strand
TGCGCCGCTCTGAAGAAATTGAAGCTATCCTCTCCCGTGGGGAACTGTTAGTGGTAGTGTTTGGTACTGGTTCAGCGGGCAAAACCTCTCTAGTGAATGCTTTGATTGGTCGGATGGTGGGTCAAGTGGGTGCGCCCATGGGAACGACGGAGGTTGGGGAAACCTACAAACTAAAGCTGAAGGGATTAGAACGCCCGATTCTGATTACTGATACACCAGGAATTTTAGAATCTGGTGTAGTTGGCACTCAGCGAGAGCAATGGGCACGACATCTGGCAACGGAAGCGGATTTGTTGTTGTTTGTGGTGGATAACGATTTACGACACTCAGAGTATGATCCATTCGAAAAATTGGCACAGATTGGGAAGCGATCGCTTCTTGTCTTCAATAAAATTGACCTGTACACGGAACAAGACTCAGAAAGGGTTCTAGCACGATTGCGCCAGCGAGTAAGGGGCTTTATTCCTGCTTCAGATGTAGTTGCGATCGCAGCCAATCCCCAGCCTGTTACCCTAGAAAATGGTCAACTTTGCCAACCTGAACCGGAAATTTTGCCCTTAATCCGTCGCTTAGCTGCTGTATTAAGAGCAGAGGGAGAAGAGTTGATTGCTGATAACATTCTGTTACAATCCCAGCGCTTAGGCCAAGAAGCTCGACACATCCTCGACAAGCAGCGCAGGCGAGAAGCAGAGAAAGTGGTGGAACGGTTCCAGTGGATTGGGGCCAGTGTAATTTCTCTGACTCCCTTACCTGTGGTGGATTTATTAGCAACTGCAGCAGTAAATGCCCAAATGGTAGTCGAAATTGGCAAAATCTACGGCTGTGAACTGAATATGGAACGGGGTAGGGAATTAGCCCTATCCTTGGGAAAAACTTTAGCTAGTTTGGGTATTGTCAAGGGAGCGATTCAAATCCTTAGCACTACACTAAGACTGAATCTTGCCACCTATGTTGTCGGCAAAGCCATTCAGGGGGTAACTGCTGCTTATCTGATCCGAATTGCTGGGAAAAGCTTTATTGAATACTTCCGCAATGACCAAGACTGGGGAGATGGAGGGATGAGTGAAGTAGTCCAAAAGCAGTTTCAGTTAAACCAGCGGGATGAGTTTATTAAAGCTTTTGTCAGTGAAGCGATCGCAAAAGTGGTCCAACCTCTGACCGGAAAATCAGAAGCCCAATCACCAATCGATGAAAGGGACGAAATCAAGGACAAAGGCAGGAAATCCTAAACTACAGCCAGAATGCCTATCAAATCGACTCAAATTCTTGTTTAATGAAATAGAGTAGATTCAATGTTTTCTCCAGCCCCCCATGCCCCTCACATCAATGGGGGATTTCTTTTTATCTATTGTTTTCTATATCGTTTTCTTAAGTAGACGCATCTACTACCTATAGTATATGCACTAGGTAGCAAGTTTCACCCTGCCCCGATGTACAGCGTGGAGCAATCTGTCGATGGAGTCTCTCTCTTCGGAGGTGAGTGAATCCTCCAATAGTGCTGCCATCAATCCATATCGATCAGCAAGAGTAATTTTTCCAGAGCTGCTAACTTTAGCAAATAGTTCTGGTATAGCACCGGGAATAAGACGAACTGGAGCCAACATTATACTATAGGGTAATGGCTGTTGTTTATATTTTTAACCTTTTTCCGGAGCTTGGGGATGTGGGGCTATACCCCCTGTAATATCAAATCTGCTTGGGCACCCACTTTCTACTTCCACTAAGCGTGGGTCTTTTCTTCTGCTGAATGCTTCTAAGGAGACCCTACTTCTGAGCTAAGAGTGCTTTAGCCTTTTGCCACAGAGCATCCAACTCATCCAAGGTGTAATCAGACAGTGGGCGCTCAGCCAATGCTTCGACTTGCGCTAACCTTTCAATAAACCTTCCCTGGGTTCCCTGCAAAGCAGCTGAAGGGTCAAGGTCATACCAACGCGCAATATTAATCAGAGTAAACAATACGTCTCCCAATTCTGCTTCCTGGTGGGCTTTATCGTCCTGTTCAAGTGCTTGTTGAAACTCAGCCAATTCTTCGTGAAACTTATCCCAAACTCCCTCAACATTATCCCACTCAAACCCACCACTAGCGGCCTTTTTCGATATCTTCATCCCAGCCATTAGAGGGGGAAGGGTTTTACTATAGCGACTCAGTTTACGACTCAATAATTGCTTATCCGCAATGGTTTCTCCTTTCTCTGCTGCCTTAATGTTTTCCCAGTTTTGACGAACCTCCTCGACATTATCAACCTCGACATCACCGAAAACATGGGGATGACGGCGGATTAGCTTTTGAGTAATCCCCTGAGCTACCTCGGTCAAGCTAAACTGACCTTGCTCACTACTAATTTGAGCTTGCAGAACTACCTGCAATAACAAATCACCCAACTCCTCTGCGATCGCATTTTGCTCCTCACTGCGAATTGCATCCACTACTTCATAAGCTTCTTCAATTACATAAGGAATTAGGGATTGAGGGGTCTGAGCCAAATCCCAAGGACAACCACCCTCAGGCGATCGCAATCTGGCTACTACATCAATCAACTCTTGCAAAGCGGCCAACATCGACACCTGATTAACTGGCTGAGCTTGTTGAGGGGAACTACACATAAAACCGAAAAGCGAAACGCAACTTAATTATTCTTAACGAAATCCAGCACCAATGCCAAATTTTATGTAAGCATTCAGCTATCAGCGTGTCGCGTATCAGCTATCAGCTATTAGCTATCAGCTTATGCCCACGCTACTTGAAGTGCTATCAGCTTTCAGGCGCTTTAACTGTACGGGGTCGGATTAGTAAAGCGAGCAGGGATTTTCAACCAGCCGTACCAGCACCCCCCACCTTGTTTACTACCGACCGTTGATTAGCTGAGGGCTGACAGCTGATAGCTGTTGGCGTAGCCTGCGCGTAGCGCATATGCTTACCTCTTGCTTTTGCGTGCTTTGGGTCTTTGTGGTTTTGTCTTACCCGCACCCCTGGCCTTGCTCCTCCCTTGCTTGCCAGACCATAACCCCGTGATCCCCCCTTTTTTAAACTGCTTATAAGCCGAACTTCCCCAATCACTCACAAAATGCGCGATCGCACCCAACTCCAATCCGACCACACAGGCCATCAACCAGGTACGATATTCCCACACCCTACCCCCCAGCCCTTGAATCAGCTCCAGCCAACGATCCGGTTCATCTTGGAATAGCTGAAACACCAGCAATCCCACACCCCCAAACAAGACAATCCAATTGGCTAGATAAAGCAGTCGCAAAATTGTCCCAATCACTGGTCCATGAGAAAAAATAGAACGGTGAGGCACCATCCTCTGATAAGGGATCCAAATCCAGCGCAACCAGCCCCAACGCTTAAAGGGTCGAGAGTATAGGTCTAAGTCAGGGCTAAACATCAAGCCACCGAACAGGAAGCCTCCAGCTACAATCAAGGTCAAATCACTACTCCGGGTTACTACCAGGCTCAAAACCGTGACTACTGGCAAACTCCACAAGGTTATGCGATCATGTATATAGCCAGAGGACATATTATTTTTTATAGTTGTTGTCGTCTTTGGAAAAATATGCTATAGTAAGTAAGTATTGCATACGGGCGGTTAGCTCAGCGGTAGAGCGCCTGCCTTACAAGCAGGACGTCACTGGTTCGAATCCAGTACTGCCCATGTCCGTCAAATTCCAAGGTTAGTAAACAGCTAGAAAAAATGTCGCAGAGTCTACCAAAAACTCTTATTATTTGTTAGACTTAAATTAGGGTAACACCGACAGGGATTATTATGTAACTTAAATTAAAGCCGAAAACCAAGGGTTTAATAGTTGCGCTGTAATCCCGGTGGAACCAACTTTGTTGACATTTTTATGGCGCTCGCGGGATATTCCGTCAGAGAAGCGCGGAGATACCCCCTGGATGCTATTGCATCTTGCATTGGCGGGCCTTGGTCTATCTTGGTAGACTTTGGTAGCTAAAAAGTATCGGTTTACGAATTTATTCCTCAATGGATATTTTTTTTCTTCTGTTGTCGGGAATCCCTATCTTGATGCAGTCGCTCATGAGGAGGGGCGGCATCAAGACAATGAAAAGCCATTTTTACACAAATGGCTTGTAGGGATCGTAAGCATTCAGCTATCAGCATTCAGCTATCAGTTATTAGCTATTACCATTCAGTTCATGCCCTACGGCCACGCTGTCTTGATGCAAAGCGCGAGTGGGGGAAACCCGCTTTGGTGGCGCTGCATCGCTACTTCAGGTGCTTTTGAAGAAAACAGGTAACCATTTGTTTAATCTGAGTTACGTAACCCCCAAAGCTGAAAGCCCCGTGTTTTTAAACCGGGTCAGAAGTTACCGCAAGAATAGTGCAGCCTTTATAGTTGGTAGGCTATGCATTAAAGGTGACAGGTTTTGTTGTAAGGCTGCACTATTCTAAGGTTTCGTCTCCGGGATGAAAGCTAGTAGCGACTTTAGTCGCCGTGAAAAAGGTTTGACTATAACTTGACAGTTTTCCTCAAACGTACTAGCGTAATAATATAACAGAATAGGTCGAGTTCTGATGATCATAATAGAGTTTAAGGCATACGGGAAACCTATCCAATATCAAGCTATAGAAGAAGCAATTCGGACAGTCAAATTTATCCGTAATAGCTGCATCCGTCTATGGATGGACAATAAAGGGACGGGGAAATATGACCTTAGCAAATATTGCAAGATACTTGCTAAAGAATTCTCATTTGCCAATGAATTAAACTCTACTGCTCGGCAAGCTGCGGCTGAAAGGGCATGGTTAGAAGTTACCGTAAGAAGAGTGGAGCCTTTATAGGCGACAGGCTATGCAAAAAAGGGTTAAAACTCATGAAATAAGGCTCCACTCTTCTAAGGTTTCATCTCCGGTCATCAATTTCTCGCTTCTTTGAAAACTGCAAGAAAAAGGTACCAGGAAAGAAAGGTTTTCCTAGCTTTCAAAAACACTGTAGGTCGGTTGAGTATAAGCAATCAGGATGGAAGTTATCCCCTGACAAGAAATCAATCACTTTCAGTGACAAGAAGGGAATTGGAAAGCTAAAGCTCAAGGGTACCTGGGACTTGTGGCGCTTGGACAAGAAGCAAATTAAACGGGTTCGCATTGTAAAAAGGGCTGATGGGTATTATGTTCAATTTTGCATCTCTGCTGAGATAAATGAACAATTGGATCCAGTTGACGCTACTGTAGGATTAGATGTAGGGCTAAAAGATTTATACACCGATTCTAGAGGTAACACAGAACCCAATCCCCGATTTTATAGAACTGGGGAAAAGCGTCTGAAATTTTATCAGCGTCGAGTATCTCGAAAAAAGAAAGGCTCATCTAACCGTAAGAAGGCCGTTAATAGACTAGGCAGACAACATCTCAAAATAAGTAGGCAGCGTGAAGAACATGCCAAGAGACTGGTTAGAAGTTACCGCAAGAAGAGTGCAGCCTTTATAGTTGATAGGCTATGCATCAAAGGTGGCAGGTTTTGTTGTAAGGCTGCACTCTTCTAAGGTTTCGTCTCCGGCACGTTGC